>NZ_LEKG01000075.1:0-50301 GCF_001029515.1 Micromonospora sp. RV43
GAACCGGGCGGAGGGCGCGTGGGGCGCAACCGGGGACGGGAATTACCTGTCCGGCACAATTCGCGCAGCTGTTTCCGAGCAATTCCGCCGAAGGTGCCACGGCGCGATCCCAGGCCTACAGAATGTGGGCGAGAGGGTTCGGAAATGGGGGGCGAAATATGTTTGCGAGGCGCCGACTGACGCTTTTCGCGATGACCGTCGCAGCCGCGCCGCTGGCGGTCGGCGCGTGTACCGCCGGCCCGAAGTCGGTGACGAAGCGGGCCGAGGCCGCGCCGCCGTCGGTCGCCGTGACGCCGGCCGACCGCACCCGGGACGTGCCGATCAGCGCGGAGGTGGGGACGAAGGTCAGCAACGGCAAGGTGACAGCCGTCAAGCTGACCGACGACAAGGGCAACGCGGTGCCGGCCCAGCCGCGTGAGGACGGCTCCGGCTGGGTGCCGGACCGGCCGCTCGCCAATTCCCGGACGTACACCGCGGAGGTGACCGCGACCGGCGATTCGGGCAGGACCGCCACGCAGAAGACGACGTTCACGACAATGGCCAAATCCACCAAACCGGCAGTCACCAGCGAATTGTATTTCCGGCCGAATCAGACGTACGGGACGGCGATGCCGGTCGTGCTCGGATTCGACCCGCCGATTCCGAAGGAGGCGCGCGCGGACGTCCAGCGCCGGCTGTTCGTGAAGACCGACCCGCCGCAGCCGGGCACCTGGTCGTGGGTGGCCGACGGCAAGCAGGCCGAGTACCGGGCGCCGGACCGGTGGAAGCCGGGCACGAAGATCAGCGTGCGCAGCGCGTTGCAGGGTCTGCCCATCGGCAAGGAGGCGATCGGTGACTCCGACCGGGTCGCGAGCGCCAAGGTCGGCCGGCAGGTGACGCTCGACATCGACAACGAGGCCAAGCAGATGACCGTCTACCAGGACGGCAAGGTGGTCAAGAGGATCCCGGTCAGCCTCGGCAAGCCGAGCACGCCGACGTCGAGCGGCAACATGGTGATCATGGAGAAGCACGAGCACACCACGTTCGACACCCGCGGTGAGCCCAACGGTGGCTACGTGGTCGACGTGGACGACGCCCAGCGGCTGACCTGGGGCGGCGAGTTCATCCACTCGGCGCCGTGGTCGGAGGGCGACCAGGGCAGCACGAACGTCTCGCACGGCTGCACCAACGTCTCGGCCACCGCCGCGGACTGGCTGATGGGCTTCACGCAGGTCGGTGACCTGGTGACGGTCAAGGGCACCGAGGTGAAGCTCGACCAGGGCAACGGATTCACCGCCTGGAACGTCGGCTGGGACGAGTTCGCCAAGGGCAGCGCGCTGCCCGTACCGGCGGGGCTGAAGCCCACGCAGAGCACCACGCCGCACCCGGGCGCGGTGGCCGGCGGGTCGTCACCGGCCCCGGCCCCCTCGCGGAGCAACAGCGGCGGCTGAACCTGGGGAGGAACGGCCACGGGGCCGGCCCGCGTCCGCGCGGGCCGGCCCCCGTCGCGCTCAGTCCAGGCCGACGCGGGCCACCCCGGTGGCGGTCAGGCTGCCCAGCCAGAGGTGGCGGCCGCGCTGCCGCACACCGGTGACCATCGGGTACGCCCCGCTCGGGCCGTGCAGCGTGCGCAGCACCCGGCCGTCGCCGTCGACCAGCGCGACCAGCCCGTAGCGGCGCGGCTGCGGCTGCACCGCGCCGGGCAGCAGGGCCACGATCTGCCGCACCCGGGGATGCGGCAGCAGCCGTTCCATGGCCCGCAGCCGCGGGCTGGGCAACGCGACCCAGTAGGTGCCGTCGCCGACGCCGGATATGTTGTCCGGGTACGCGGGCAGGTCGGTGAGCACCGTGGCCCGCCCGCTGGGCAGGTCGACCCGCAGCAGCCGGTGGGTGGCGGTCTCGGCGAGCATCAGCGCCGACTCGTCCGGGGTGAGCGCGAGCCCGTTGGGGAAGTAGAGCCCCTCCGCGACCACGTCGGTGCGCCCGGTGCGCCTGTCGTACGCGAGGACCCGCCCGTTGGGCCGATGCTCCAGCAGGTCGCGTTTCCAGTGCGAGAGCGGGAACCGGTCGGACGAGTCGGTGAAGTAGACGGTGCCGTCGCGCCCCACCGCCGCGTTGTCGGCCAAGTGCACCGGCGGCGCGGTCCCGGTCAGCTCGTGCACCCGGCCGGCCGGGTCGACCCGCAGCAACCCTCGGTAGGCGTCGCAGACCAGCAGCCCGCCGTCGACCGGATCCCGCTCGATGCCCAGCGGCCGTCCGCCGGTCTCGGCCAGCAGCGTGGGCGGCGTGCCGGGCGGGGAGTCGGCCGGCCACCACCAGAGCCGGCCGTCCTCGTCGCCGCTGACCACCCGGCCGTCGCCGTCGACCACCACGTCCTCCGGGCCGTGGCCGCCGGCCGGCAGCGGCAGCAGGTCGGCCCGGTCGAGCCGGGTGTCAGCGGGCGACCAGGGGCCGGTGAGCGGCGGCGGCACCGTCGCCGGCTCGCGGACCGGCCGGATCAGCAGTGGGGCTCGCGGACGGGGGACGACCATCGGCTCATTGTGGCCCGGCGGCGTCGCGCTGGGCAGCCCCCGACGGCGTTTCGCCGTTTCCCGCGCGACGTGGCGTGGCGGTTGCGGGATGACCCTGAGACGGCTCGGGGTCGGTTCCCGGACACTACCCGGAACCCCTGCCGCGAGGTCCGGAAATGTCGGTGGGCCCGGGTAGGTTTGGCCGCATGGTACACAGCGGTGAGCGCTTCCACGTGGTGACGGACGTGCACGATCACGTGGTCGAGCTGCGCCCGGTCGGCGAGATCGACATCGCCTCCGTGACGGCGTTCCGGGCGGCGCTCTGGGCGGCGCCGGCCCGGCCGGTGCTGCGGGTCGACCTGTCCGGTGTGCGGCTGCTCTCCGCCGCCGGAGTCCGCGCGCTCGTCGCCACCCACCTGCGGGTGCGGGCCCGCGGCGGCGAGCTGGTGCTCACCGACCCCGACCCGGTGGTGGCCCGGGTGCTGCGGGTGACCGGCCTGCACCGCGTGCTCCCGGTGCGCTGCTCCGACCGCGCCCAGGACCTGCCCGGCCGCGCCCAGGACCTGCCCGGCCGCGCGCCGGACCTGCCCGGCCGCGCGCCGGACCTGCCCGGCCGCGCCCAGGATCCGTCCGGCCGCGCCCACGAGCTGATGGCCTGCGCGGCCTGAACGGCCGGCGGCCCGAGCGCACGCGGGGACGCACGCAGCCCGGGCGCACGCCGGGCCGCCGGCGCGGAAGCCGACGGCCCGATGTGAACGGCGTTGCGCTCAGCGCACGCCGAGCAGGTCCACCACGAAGACGAGCGTCTCGTTCGGCTTGATGACGCCGCCCGCGCCCCGGGCGCCGTAGCCCAGGTGCGGCGGGATGGTGAGCTTGCGCCGGCCGCCCACCTTCATGCCCACGACGCCCTGGTCCCAGCCGGCGATGACCTGGCCGCCGCCGAGCGGGAACTCGAACGTCTCACCCCGGTTCCACGAGGCGTCGAACTCGCGGCCGTTCGAGTGGGCCACGCCCACGTAGTGCACGCTCACCAGCTGGCCCGCGCGGGCCTCCGGGCCGTCGCCGACGGTGATGTCCTCGACGACCAGATCGGCGGGCGGCGCGCCCTCGATCGGGCCGATCTGGGGCTTGTCCATGAGCGGGTCTCCTCGGTGCTGACGGTGTGGTCACAGTCGATCCTGCCGGATCGCGACCGGCCGATACGCGCCGGTCCCCGCACACCGGCGTGGCGGGGACACGAAAGAGGCGGGCGTCGCCTGTCGGCGACGCCCGCCCCGGGGCGAGCTGGTCACTTCAGCCAGGGGAGACGCTGGACCAGGGGGAGCCTCGCCCAGGCCCGGCCGAGGCCGAGGGTGTTGCCGGCGCCCACCAGGGCCAGGCCGGCCAGCAGGCCCGCGTAGATGAGGTGGTCGTCCATGAAGGGGTTGTTCGCCGGGGGCAGCACGGCCGTCCACATCAGGACCAGGAGCAGACCGCCCGCGACGGCGGCGACCCGGATGCCGATGCCGAGCATCAGGGCGACACCGATGCCGAGCAGGCCGACCATGAACAGCCAGTCCGCCCAGGCCGCGCCGGCCAGGTTCTGGTAGATGCCCGCGAACGGTCCCTCGACGGCGTGTCCGAGGAAGCCCTTGGTGGGGCTGCCGCCGTTGATCCAGGCGTTCTTCGCCGGGGTCTCGTGGCCGAGGCCGAACATCTTGTCGAGGAAGGCCCAGAGGAACACCCAGCCCAGGGCGAGCCGCAGCCCGGCCCAGACGTACCGGGTGGCCTTCTGGCGGGTGGTCTCGGTGTGCGCCGCCGGAGCGATGGTGGCGGCGGGGGTCCGCTTGACGGCGGGGGTCCGCTCGATTGTCGCGGTCATGGTCTCCACGTCCCTTCCTGTGCCTCGCACCGCGCTTCCCGGTGGCACATTCATTCCACCGCCGCGCGGCGCCCGGGAGCAGGGCCGAGAGGTGCCCTCGTGACCGGGTCATTGGTCCCGTCCGTACCCGGTCCGGTCGGCCCCTCGCAGCCGGTCCGCCGCCCCTGACCAGGCCGTACGCCGCCGGCCTACCGTCGCAGGTGGAGACCCGGCACGAGGAGGTCGTGATGAGGACGTGGCAGGTTACCGACGTGATGACCAGGGATGTCGCCACGGTGACGGAGGAGACCCCGTACCGCGAGGTCGTCGACGTGCTGGTGCGGCAGCGGATCAGCGGTGTGCCGGTGGTGGACTCGTTCCGCCGGGTGCTCGGGGTGATCTCCGAGGCGGACCTGCTGCACAAGGTGGAGCGGTCCGGTCACCCGGACGAGCGGCGGGTCTTCGAGGGACGGCGCCGCCGTACCGCGCGGGAGAAGGCGGGCGCGCTCGTCGCCCGGGACCTGATGACCGCGCCCGCGGTCACCACCCACGAGCGGGCGTCGCTCGCGGCGACCGCCCGGCTGATGGACCACGAGGCCGTCAAGCGGCTCCCGGTGCTGGACGACCTGGGCCGGCTCGCCGGCATCGTCACCCGCGGTGACCTGCTGCGCGTGCACCTGCGTTCCGACGCGGAGATCCGCGAGGAGGTCGTGCACGAGGTGCTGCGGCGGGTGCTGTCGGTGCGCGACGGCCTGGTCACGGTCCAGGTCCGCGGCGGCGAGGTCACCATGGACGGGCGGCTGGACCGGCGTAGCGCCGTCGAGCTGGCCGGCCGTCTCGCCGCCCAGGTCGCGGGCGTGGTCGCGGTGCACAACGCGATCGGGTACGACGTGGACGACACCACGCTGATGGAGCTGGACCCGGTGCACGCCACCCCGGTCGCCTGAGCGCCGCCACCCGGGCCCCGCCGGTCAGGTGGGGCCCTCGGTGGCGAGCTGGGCGGCCAGCAGCGCGGGGGCCTCGGCCAGCGACGGCCCGTACCAGGTGAGGTGCCGGCCGGACACCAGCGCCGCCGGCACACCGGGGAACGCCTCCGGCCCGTCGTCGGCGGTGAACCGGTACGGCTCGTCGGGCAGCACCACCAGTTCCGGCGCCCGGGCGCGCAGCTCGTCCAGGCTCGGCCGGGGATAGCGTTCCGCGTCGTCGGCCCAGCCGTTGCGCACACCGAGCCGGGCCAGCACGTCCCCGGCGAACGTGTCCCGCCCCAGCACCACCCACGGCCGTCGCCACACCGGCACCACGGCGGTGCGGACGCGTCCCGGCGCGGGCAGCGCGGCCCAGGCGTGGCGGGCCTCCCGGAGCCACTGCGGCTCGGCCGGCGCGCCGAGCGCGACCACCAGCTCACCGAGCTGGTCGAGGGCCTCCGGCACGGTACGCGGGAAGGTGACCCGGACCGGCACCCCGGCCGCGCGCAGCGCCTCGGCGTCGGCCAGCCGGTTCTCCTCCTCGTTGAGCAGCACCAGGTCCGGCTCCAGGGCGAGCACCTGGTCCAGGTCCGGGTACTTCGTCCCGCCGACCCGGGCGACGTCCAGCCCGGCCGGGTGGGTGCACCAGTCGGTCGCGCCGACCAGCACCTCCGGGCGGGTGGCCGCGACCGCCTCGGTCAGCGACGGCACCAGCGACACCACCCGCACCGCGTCTCCTCTCCTTGAGCCGGACCGCCGGTCAGCGGGCCGCCGCGGTCACGGCGTCGGCGGTCTCCGGCGGCAGGCCCGCCACCGGCAGGCCCTTGCGTACCGCCCAGTCGACTGCGGCGCGCAGGTCCGCGGTGGGCAGCGGCCGCCGGGTGGTCACCCCGACCGCCGCGTGCACTGTGTACGCCATGAACGGGTACGACCGGGCCAACGCGCCGATCGCGTCGTGCAGCCGGCGTACCACCTCCAGCGCGGCCGGTTCGTCGAGCCCGGGCAGGAGGAGCTGGAACTCGTTCTCGGTGACGCGCAGCGCGCGGTCGACCGGCCGCAGCACGGCGGTGATCGCGGTGAGCACGGCGTGTCCCTCGCGGGCGACGCCGCGGCGGCCGAAGCGTTCCGGCGAGCCGGGCGGCGCGTCCACCCGCAGGCCGACCAGCGCCACCGGCAGCGTGCCGGAGGCGGTCACCCCGTCCGCGCCGGACCACCGGGCCAGGCCGGGCTCGTCCAGCATCGTCTCGGCCGGCTCGACCGGCTGGTTGTTCCGGTCGCCGCGGCGGGCCAGCAGCCGCAGCGCCGCCTCGGCACGCGGTTCGCCGGGCCCGGCCGGGATGTCCCGCACCCGGGCGATCGCCTCGTCCAGCGCGGTACGCGCCGCGGCGGGCAGCCGCTCGGCGAGCTGTTCGCGCAGCCGGATCGCCTCGTGCAGCGCCTCGTCGCGGCGGAAGCCCCAGCGTCCCTCGAACAGCCGGCCGGACTCCAGCGTCGGCGCGGGCGCCACCTCGGCCCGGTCGTGCGCGACGAGTGTGGCGCCGAAACGCGGGCTCAGCGCCACCACCGTCCACTCCCGGGCAAGCGCCTCCGCCTCGTCCAGCGCCACGCCGTAGGTACCGTCCGGCAGGTCGGGCGGCGGTCCGTCGACCATCGCCACCACCGTCACGGCGGCGCGGCCGGCGATGCGCCGGTAGACCTCGCGCTCCCGGGCGAAGTACGGCAGCCGCTGGAACAGCGCGAGCACGACGAGAGGGCCGTCCTCGGCCTCGGCGAGCGCCGCGCGTTCGATGGCGTGGGAGACGGTGACGAGACTGCGTTTGGTGAACTGTTCCGGGGTCCGTCCGCTGGGCACGGGCAGAGCCTAGAGGGACGGGCGCGGTAGCGCACCGGTCGGCCGGACCGGTCGTGCCGCACGGCCTACACTCGGGCGTCGACCGGACGAGGGGGATCGGGGCGAGATGACGAGCACAGGCAGCGTGACCGCCTCCTGGCTGCGGCCGATCCCGCCCGGCGCCGCGCCGTCCCTGGTCCGTGCCGGCCACCTCGGCCACACCGGGCGGCGGCTCGGCGACCTGGTGCAGGGCCGCCCGCCCGGGGTCACCGGCAGCCAGTGGAGCACCGCCGGGCGGGCGTCGCTCGACCTGGTGGTCTGCGCGGCCGACACCGGACTGCCGCGTTTCGCGGTGCGGTTCACCGTGCCCGCCCCCGACGGATCGGCCGCGCGACGGTCCGAACGGCTGACCGACGCGGTCTGCGTCGCCGTCGGCCTGCCGCTGGTGCGCGTCGAGTCGCCGACGCTGGGCGGCGCGGAGCAGGTCCGCCGGTTCGTCGAGTACGTGCTGGACGCGCGGGCCTACGCCGACGGCACCGACCCGGACGGCGGTGACACGGTCGGCTTCCGGGACATCATCGGCCGGCTGCCGGACGGCCGGCGCGGACCGGTGAACGACCTGGGCGCGCTGGCCCGGGTCGAGGCGGTCGAGGCGTACGTGGCGGGCCGGATCGCCGACCCGATCGTGCGCGGCCTGCACGTGCGCTGGACCGACGGTCCGGCGGAGGGCTGGGCCTGGGCCGAGGTACGGCCCGGCCGTTGCCTGCTGGAGCGGGTACGGCTGACCTCGCGCGGTTTCTCCTGCGGCGTCGACCCGGGGCGGCTCGCCGAGGACCTGGCGGCTGTGGCGCTGGGGGAGCGGTTGCGTGACCTCCACGGCGCCGCGCCGTCCCTGCTGGACCGCGACGAGCTTCTCCGGCGGGTACGCGCGCTGGCCGCCCGGCGGGACTCCTTCGACGGCGGGTTCGCCTTCGATCACCTCTGCGCCGACTGAGCCGTCCGTCCTCGCCGGCGAGGACGGCGACTTTTCGATTTTTTTCCGATCTCCGGTTGAACCTTCGCCGACGGCGCTCCGTACCTCATCGGGAATGGACGCAGATCTTCCCCGCCGCGCCCGGACGGCGCGGAGACGGTGCGGAAAGGGCATCGTCGGCCATTGACGCGCGACTGAGCGTCGCAGTGATCTCACACCCCGAATTCGTCGGTCCGCCGGGATCACCAGTCAACTACCGGATCGTGAAGGAGAGCAATTCGATGCGCAGGTCCACACGGGCGCGCCGGTCATCCGGTAACGCGCGGAGCAAGCGGATGCTGGCGGTTGTCGGCACGCTCGCGGTCTTCGGCGGCATCGTCGCCGTCACCCAGATCTCGTCCGCCCAGGACCGGCGGACGACCACCCGCGCCGCCTCGGCGTCCTGCGTGCCCGCGAGCCCCGGGGCGACCGCCCCGGACGGCCAGGGCAGCACCACCCGTACGTGGCAGAACGGCCGCTGGGTCCGCAACCACTGGGGCGACGGGCAGATGTCGCCGGCCGAGTGCCAGCAGACCAACGCGGGCGGCGCGGGCGCCGGCACCCCGACCGTGGCCTGCCCGGACGTCCGGGGCCGGCTGCCGCAGGTGCCCGGTCAGGCCCGCGCCGAGGTGGACCGCACCCTGGCGCTGCTGGAGTCGCAGATCGCCGACGCGAACCGGCGGCTCGCGGCGGAGGGCCGCAACGGCGGCGAGTTCATCAACAACGCGATCCTGCGTCCGCTCGCGGACAAGCGGACCGCGGCGCTCAACCGGATCGCCACCGCCATCGGCCGGGTCGCCCAGCGCCCGCAGGGCCTGGACCAGCTCGCCCAGTGCGCGGTGACCGACACCCCGCAGAACGGCGGCCAGAACGGCGGGAACAACAACGGCGGTCAGAACGGCGGCAACAACAACGGGGGCCAGAACGGCGGCAACAACAACGGCGGTCAGAACGGCGGGAACAACGGCGGCGGGAACAACAACGGCGGCGGCCAGAACAACGGTGGCGGCAACGGCCTGAACGTGCTCGCCAAGGACTGCTCCGGCAGCCAGCTCCAGGCCCACGACGGCTTCCAGAACGGCAACCGGTGCGTGAGCACCGCGTTCGGTGAGGTGGGCGCCGCGGCGAACAACCCGTCGCTGCTGATCACGCAGTTCCCGAACCAGGTGCGGCGCAACCAGCCGTTCACCCTCCGGGTCACCACCAAGAACCTGGTGCGGGACCGCTTCCTCGCCGCCGGCCAGGGCGGCTACTACCTGGAGAGCTCGCTGCTCAACGGCCAGGGCCTGGTGCGCGGCCACTTCCACACCGCCTGCCGCATGCTCGGCAGCACCCGGCAGCCTCCGAACCCGCAGGACGTGCCGGCCTTCTTCGTGGCCACCGAGGACGGGCGGGGCGGCAACCAGCCGGACGACGTGCTGATCCAGATTCCGGGCCTGGCGCAGTCGGGCGTGGCGCAGTGCGCGGTCTGGGCCGGTGACGGCTCGCACCGCATCCCGATGATGGAGCGGGCCAACCAGACTCCCGCCATCGACGTGGTGCGCATCCGGGTCAACTGAGCGGGCGAACGGCAGCGGCCGTCCGGGGGACTCCTCCGGGCGGCCGCTGCCGTTCCCGCGTACGTGCACGGTGGAAGGTGATCCCGGAAGAAATTTCGTGCCGGCGGTATCCGGCCGGATGAAAAGCGCTGACCGTAGAAAGCCGATCGGGGCCCCGCCGATTTCTCAGCGTGACCCCGGGATGCCCGACGGTGAACCGGTGGCGGTCAGCGGTTCTTGTACGCCTCGACCACCGACACCGGGATGCGTCCGCGCTCGGAAATCTCGAACCCGTTCTTGGCGGCCCATTCCCGGATGGCGCGGTTCTGCTCGCGGTCCATTCCCGAGGTGCTCGGCCGGGCGGTGCGACGGGCGCCGCGGGCGACCTCGGTCGCTCCCCGGCCGATTCGCCTGCCAGCGCTGATGTACGGATCCAGCGCCTTGCGCAGGACGCCCGCGTTCTCGTCGGAGACGTCGATCGTGTACGCCACGCCGTCCAGGCTGAACTCGACGGTCCGATCGGCCTTTCCGCCGTCGAGGTCGTCGGTCAGAACGGTGATTACTTTCCTTGCCATCGCCATTACTCCCTGTGTCGGGCGGGGTGTGGCTAAGAGTTTGACCTACCGCGCGGTAATTCCGCAACAATAGCCGACTGTTTCCATTCGGCGGGTCGCGGTAAAGGGTGCCGCCATTGGGTGCGGAGCGCGGGAACGCGGCGCTTCGTAGTGGCGTGGGTCACAACCCGGAACAAGGGGAACGTTTTGTTACTTGAGCCAGACACGCTCAACCAATGTGATGGCAGGTGTTCGATGGCAACTCTTCCGGTACTTCCTCTGACCGACGCCGTCCTGCTGCCCGGGATGGTCGTCCCGGTGACCCTCGACCCGACCACCCAGGCCGCTGTCGACGCGGCCCGCGCCACCGGCGACAAGGAACTCCTGGCCGTGCCCCGCATCGACGGCGAGTACGGCTCCGTCGGCGTGGTCGCAACGATCGAGAAGGTGGGCCGGCTGCCCAGCGGCGAACCGGCGGCGGTCGTCCGCGGTCTCACCCGCGCCCGCATCGGCTCCGGCGTGCCCGGTCCCGGCGCCGCGCTCTGGGTGGAGGCGGCCACACTCGACGAACCCGCACCGGCGGGCCGCGCCCGGGAACTCGCCCGCGAGTACCGCGCGCTCATGACCTCGGTGCTGCAGCAGCGCGGCGCCTGGCAGGTGATCGACGCGATGGAGCGGATGACCGACCTGTCCGAGCTGGCCGACTCGGCCGGCTACGCGCCCTGGCTCAGCCTGACCCAGAAGACCGAACTGCTCGCCGCGCCGGACGTCACCGCCCGGCTGGAACTGCTCGTCGGCTGGGTGAAGGAACACCTGGCCGAGCAGGAGGTCACCGAGCAGATCAACAGCGACGTCCGCGAGGGGCTGGAGAAGTCCCAGCGGGAGTTCCTGCTCCGCCAGCAGCTCGCCGCGATCCGCAAGGAACTCGGCGAGGACGAGCCGGACGGCTCCGCCGACTACCGCTCCCGGGTGGAGTCCGCCGACCTGCCGGAGAAGGTCCGTGAGGCGGCGCTTCGTGAGGTCGGCAAGCTGGAGCGGGCCAGTGACGCCTCACCCGAGGCGGGCTGGATCCGTACCTGGCTGGACACCGTCCTGGAGATGCCCTGGAGCACGCGTACCCAGGACGACACCGACCTGGCCGCGGCCCGGGCCGTGCTGGACGCCGACCACGCCGGCCTGGCC
Source organism: Micromonospora sp. RV43 (assembly GCF_001029515.1). Taxonomy (NCBI): domain Bacteria; kingdom Bacillati; phylum Actinomycetota; class Actinomycetes; order Micromonosporales; family Micromonosporaceae; genus Micromonospora; species Micromonospora sp. RV43. The sequence goes on from NZ_LEKG01000075.1 coordinate 11,412, forward strand.
GACGTGAAGGACCGCATCCTGGAGTACCTCGCGGTGCGCAACCGGCGCGCGGAGCGCAACCTCGGCGTCGTCGGCGGACGCGGCTCCGGCGCGGTGCTGGCCCTGGCCGGCCCGCCCGGTGTCGGCAAGACCAGCCTCGGCGAGTCGGTCGCCCGGGCGCTGGGCCGCAACTTCGTCCGCGTCTCCCTCGGCGGTGTCCGGGACGAGGCGGAGATCCGCGGCCACCGGCGCACCTACGTCGGCGCGCTGCCCGGCCGGATCGTGCGGGCGCTGCGCGAGGCCGGCTCGATGAACCCGGTCGTGCTGCTCGACGAGGTCGACAAGCTGGCCGCCGGCTACTCCGGCGACCCGGCGGCGGCCCTGCTGGAGGTGCTCGACCCGGCGCAGAACCACACGTTCCGCGACCACTACCTGGAGGTCGACCTCGACCTGTCCGACGTGCTGTTCCTCGCCACCGCCAACGTGGTGGAGGCGATCCCCGGCCCGCTGCTGGACCGGATGGAGCTGGTCGCGCTGGACGGCTACACCGAGGACGAGAAGGTCGCCATCGCCCGGGACCACCTGCTGCCCCGGCAGCGGGAGCGGGCCGGGCTGACCGGCGAGGAGGTGAGCGTCGCCGACGAGGCGCTGGCGCTGATCGCTGGTGAGTACACCCGGGAGGCCGGCGTCCGGCAGCTCGAACGCGCTCTCGCCAAGATCTTGCGCAAGGTCGCGGTCGCGCTCGCCACGGACTCCGCGCCGGTGCACGTCGACGCCGGCAACCTGGCCCGCTACCTGGGCCGGCCCAAGTTCACCCCGGAGTCGGCCGAACGCACCGCAGTACCCGGCGTGGCGACCGGACTCGCGGTCACCGGCGCCGGTGGTGACGTGCTGTTCATCGAGGCCACCACGATGGAGGGTGAACCCGGGCTGACGCTGACCGGCCAGCTCGGCGACGTGATGAAGGAGTCCGCGCACATCGCGTGGTCGTACCTGCGGTCGAACGGGCGGCGCTACGGGCTGGACCCGAACGCGCTGGCCGGGCGGCGGATCCACCTGCACGTCCCGGCGGGCGCGGTACCGAAGGACGGCCCGAGCGCCGGCATCACCATGGTGACCGCGCTGGCCTCCCTGGTGACCGGGCGTCCGGTGCGGCCGGAGTTCGGGATGACCGGCGAGGTGACGCTCTCCGGCCGGGTGCTGCCGATCGGCGGGGTGAAGCAGAAACTGCTCGCCGCGCACCGGGCCGGTCTCACCGAGGTGATCATCCCGAAGCGCAACGAGCCGGACCTGGACGACCTGCCGGCGCAGGTGCGGGAGGCGCTGACCGTGCACACCCTGTCCGACGTGGCGGACGTGCTCGCGCTGGCCCTGCGCCCGGCCGAACTCGGCACCCAGGCGCTGGACGGGCCGGCGCTCGCCGCCGCCTGACGGCCGACGCCCCGGTCACCGTACGCACGGTGGCCGGGGCGTCGTCGTGTCCGCCCGCGCTCAGCGGCGGTCGCGCCGCTCGTACCCCCGGTCGCGGCGCTCGCCCGGCCCGTCGCCGTCCCGGTCCCGGCGTACCGTCGCCTTGCGGCCCTTGATGGTGGTGCCGCGCAGCCCCGCGATGATCTCGTCGGCGACCGCCTGCGGCACCTCGACCAGGGAGAACCGGTCGGCGATCTCGATCGAGCCGATGTCCCGGCCACTGATCCGGGTCTCCCCGGTGATCGCGCCCACCAGGTCCTGCGGCCGTACCCCGGCCCGGCGGCCCAGACCGATGAAGACCTGGGTGGTGCCGCCGGTACGCGGGCGCGCCGGACCCCGGCGCTCACCCCGCCCGCCGGCCTCCGGGCGGCCCTCGCGCGGACCCCGGACCGGCACCTGCGGGATCTCCTCCTCGTCGTCCGAGCCCGGCGACGTCGCCTCGTGCGCCAGCTTCACCGCCGCCAGCGCCACCTCGACCAGGTCGAACTCGTCGGTGAGCGACTCCACGATCGCCCGGTACGGGTCGAGGTCGTCCTCCAGCAGGCTCTCCCGCAGCGCGCCCTGGGTCAGCTCCAGCCGCCGGGTACGCATGTCCGCGACAGTGGGGATCTTGTCGATGGCGATCCGCTGGCCGGTGACCCGCTCGATGGTCTTGAGCATCCGGTGCTCACGCGGCTCGGCGAGCGTGATCGCCACACCCTCCCGCCCGGCCCGGCCGACCCGCCCGATCCGGTGCACGTACGACTCCGGGGCGGACGGCACGTCGTAGTTGACCACGTGGGTGAGCTGCTCGACGTCCAGGCCACGGGCGGCCACATCGGTGGCGACCAGCAGGTCCGCCGTACCGGCGCGCAGCCGGCCCATCACCCGGTCCCGCTGCTCCTGGCTCATCCCGCCGTGCAGCGCCTCGGCCCGGTAGCCCCGGCCGTTCATCGTCTCGGTGAGCCGGTCCACCTCCTCCCGGCTGCGGCAGAACACGATCGCCGCGGTGGGCGACTCCACGTCCAGCACCCGGCCCAGCGCGGCCGGCTTGTGCGCCCGGGCCACGATGTACGCGCTCTGCCGCACCCGGGGCGCCTCCCCGGCGACCGGCCGCTCCCGCTCGATCCGGATGCGGACCGGGTCGGTCAGGTGCTGCCGGGCCAGCCCGTCGATCCGGGCCGGCATGGTGGCCGAGAACAGCACCGTCTGCCGGCCGGCCGGGGCGTGCTCCAGGATCGCCTCGATGTCCTCGGCGAAGCCCATGTCGAGCATCTCGTCCGCCTCGTCCAGCACCACCGTGCTCAGCGCGCCCAACCGCAGCGTGCCCCGGGCGATGTGGTCCAGCGCCCGGCCCGGCGTCGCCACCACCACGTCCACCCCGTGGTCGAGCGCACGCAGCTGCCGGCCGATCGGCTGCCCGCCGTAGATCGGCAGCACCCGGGCGCCCAGGTCCTTGCCGTAGCGGTGGAACGCCTCGGAGACCTGCACGGCCAGCTCCCGCGTCGGCACCAGCACCAACGACACCGGGTCGCCCTCGGCCCGCCCCACCGGCATCCGCTGCAACAGCGGCAGCGCGAACGCGGCGGTCTTGCCCGTACCGGTCGCCGCCTGGCCCAGCAGATCCTGCCCGGCCAGCAACGGGGGGATGGCCTCCCGCTGGATCGGCGTCGGTTCCTCGTAACCGAGCGCGGACAGCGCGCCCAGCAACTCGGTGCGCAGCCCGAGATCGGCGAAGGCGATGCCGTCCTCGGCGTCGGCGGGAAGGGCGGGGTCGGTCGGGGTCGGTGCGGCGTTCATGCGACAAGCTTTTCATCACCGCCGCGCGGCGGTCGCGGCGACCGGGTCAAACGTTCGCCGCGCCACCTGTGTGCCGTCCCCTCCGGGTGATCCGGCGTGGCCCCGTGCCCCCGCCGGATCACCGGGACAGGACGGCCAGCAGCGTGGTGAGGCCCACTCCGACGTCGAACACCGCGCACCACAGCGCGTACCCGCGCGGTACCACAGCGCCGGTGCGGTGGTACCAGCCGTCCCAGGCCGCGTGGACGAGCCAGCCCACCCCGACGAGCACCCCGGCGACGTCGGCGGACGCGATCATCGCCACGACCGCCAGGCCGCCCCACACGGCCGCCCCGGCGAGCTGCGCCGCCAGCGCGCGCCGGTCGCCCCACTGCCGCCGCCAGGTGCCGATCAGCAGGTAGCCGGCCGGCAGGACCAGCAGCGTCCACGGCGCGAAGACGCTGGGCGCGAACCACATGTCCACCGTCATGAGCAGCCCCAGCCCGGCGGGCCACCCGCGCGCCACGGCCGCGGCGACCGGGTGCCGGCGCGGCGGCGCGGCGGGCGTGTGCCGGTGCCGCAGCGCCACCAGCAGCATCGCCGGCACCATCAGCAGGTGACCGCCGAGCAGCAGCGTGTCGTCCCCGACCCACCCGGCCCACCAGGGCGGGAGCAGCAGCAGGAACGGCACGTACATGGCCGCCGACATCTCCGCGGTGGCGGCCCGGCCGTCCCCCCGGTACCACATCCACGCGGCCATGCCCGCCGCCATGTTCGTCGCCATCACCAGCGCGGCCACGTCCGGCCGCGCCAGCACCGCCGCACCCCCCAGCAGGTTCCCGCCCACCTGCCACAGCGGCCCGAGCAGCACCATCCCGGCCACCATCGCCACCACCATCCCGGCCAGGTGCCGGGTCCGCGCCCACCCGGCCCACCGCCGGGGTACGCCCACAGTCATCTCCGTCATGCCCCGACCCTGCCGCCGCCCGGCGCACCGGAGAAGACGCGTCAGTCATCGGGAAACCGTGCGGATCGCACGGTCCGGCCGTGACGTTTCTCAGGGGTGGGCGGGGCGCCGCACGCCCTAGGATCGGCGGGCATGACAGTCGATTCCGCCGACCACCGGCTGCGCCGGGTCCGGCGGGTCACCCTGCTGTCGCTGGCCACGAACGTGTGGACCACGGTGCTGCTGCCCGTCGTCGGCCTGGCCCGCGAGCCCGACCCGGTACGCGTCGCGCTGGGCGCCGCCGGGCTGCTCGGATTCGCGGTCGCCCAGATCGCGGTGCTGCACGCCGCGGTCACGCCGTGGCTGCCCGTACCGGCCCGTCGTCGCCGGCACGCCGCGCTGATCGCGGCGGCGCTGCTCAGCCTGCCGCTGCTCGGCCCGGTCGCGGCCGGAACCTGGCCCACCTGGGCGTGGCTGGGCGCGTCCCTGGTCGGCATGACGCCGCTGCTGTTCCGGCCCGTCGTCGCGGTGGTGGCGGCGGCCGGCGTCCTCGCGGTGTCGGCCGTCGTCACCTGGTCGACGGGCGGGCCGGTGACCACGGCGCTGCTGGTCACCGGCGTGGTGGGCGCCGGGATCGCCGCGCTCACCTGGGTCCAGGTCTGGTTCTGGGACCTGCTCGTCGAGGCCTGGCAGGGGCAGGCCGCCCAGGCGCGCCTCGCCGCCGCCGAGGAACGGCTGCGCTTCGCCCGGGACGTCCACGATCTGCTCGGCCACGACCTGACGGTGATCGCGCTCAAGGCCGAGCTGGCGGAGCGGCTGGCGCCGCGCGACGCCGGCCGGGCCGCCCGGGAGGCGGCCGAGGCCCGGCGGCTGGCCGGCTCGGCGCTGACCCGGGTCCGGGCGGCGGTGCACGGCTACCGCGCCGTCGACCTGGCCGAGCAGGCCGCGGCGGTGGGGGAGGTGCTGCGCTCCAGCGGGGTCCGCACGACAGTGGTCCCGCCCGTCGGTGAGGTGCCCGCGGCGGTCGCCGCCGACCTGGCCGCCGTGCTGCGCGAGGCCGGGACGAACGTGCTGCGGCACAGCCGGGCCGGCTGGTGCCGGATCGAGATCACCCGGGAGGACGGCGTGGTGACGCTGACCGTACGCAACGACGGTGTCCGCGACGACGCCGGACCGGACCGGCTCAGCGGCGGCCTGCGCGGCCTGGCCGACCGGCTCGCCCCGGCCGGCGGACGGGTTCGGGCCGATGCCGCCGACGGCGTGTTCAGCCTGGTGGCGACGGTGCCGGTGACGCCGTGATCCGGGTGCTGCTGGCCGACGACGAGGAGCTGATCCGGCTCGCCCTGGCCGCACTGCTCGACCTGGAACCGGACATCGAGGTGGTCGCGCACGCCCGCGACGGGCGCAGCGCCCTGGACGCGGCGCTTGCCCACCGCCCCGACGTCGCCGTGCTCGACCTGGAGATGCCGCCGCCCGGAGGCGTCGAGGTCGCCGCCGAGCTGACCCGGGCGCTGCCCGGCTGCGCGCCGGTGATCCTCACCGGACACGGCCGGCCCGCCCAGCTCCGGCCGGCGCTCACCGCCGGGGTACGCGGGTTCCTCGCCAAGGGCGCCCCCGGCGGCGCGCTGGCCGACGTGATCCGCCGGGTGCACTCCGGGGCGCGTTACGTCGATCCCGCGCTCGCGGCCGACGCGCTCACCCTGCCGGAGTGCCCGCTGACGCCGCGCGAGCTGGAGACGCTGCGGCTGGCCGAGCTGGGCACGCCGGTCGCGGTGATCGCCCGGCGGACCCATCTGGCCGCCGGAACGGTCCGCAACCATCTCAGCGCCTGCGTGCAGAAGCTCGGCGCCGCCGACCGGGCGGAGGCGGTACGGCGGGCGCGCGAGGCCGGCTGGCTCTGACGTACGGGGCGTCGCGGGCGGCTGACGCCGACTAGCCTGATCACGTGCGGACGGTCGAACTGCTCTGCTCGCCCGAACTGGAAGCGGCGGTTCGCGCCGCCTGGGACCGGCTCGCCGCCGCCGGGCTGCCCAGCCTGGCCCGCAACACGCACCCGACGAACCGGCCGCACCTGACGCTCGCCTCGGTCGAGGAGTTCCCGCCCGGCGTCGAGCAGCGCCTGGCCGACCTCTGCGACGCGGCGCTGCCGCTGCCGGTGCGGCTGGGCCGGGTGACGGTGCTCGACGGCAGCGCGCCACTGGTGTGGCTGGTCCGCCCGACCCCGCAGCTCGTCGCGCTGCACGGCGCGGTCTGGGACGTGCTCGCCGAGGCGTCCGGCGGGCACTCGTGGCACCAGCCCGGCCGGTGGGTGCCGCACCTGAGCCTGGCGCTGCGGTTCGGCGCGGCGGACCGGCGCCGGGCCCGGGCGGTCGCCGGGGCACATCCGCCGGCCGGGGCGTTCGTGGCGGCGCGCAGCTACGACGGCGACACCCGCACCGTCAGCGAGCTGACCACCGCCTGCCCTCGTTCCGGCGGCTGAGCGGGGCCGCCCCCCGGGGAGGGGACGGCCCCGGACGTCAGCGGTGGAAGCGCAGGTAGTCGAACTCGGCGGTCACCGCTGGTGTGGCCCCGCCGTGCGCCACCAGCCCGATCCGCGGTGTCGTGTCCGCCGGGAACGTCCACACCGCGCCCCACGTCCAGTGCTTGCCGTCGCGGCTGGACCCGGCCCGGAACTCGTGCTCGCCGTTGACCGGGTCGACCCGGTGGGCCAGCCGCAGCCAGGTGGTGGTGCCGGGGGTGCCGACGATGCTGCCGCCGTACACCGGCTGACCGGCGAACGGCAGCTCGTAGCCGTACTCGACCTGACGGGTGTTCCAGATGGCCACCTGGGTCAGCCGGGCGAACCGGTCGTCGTCGACGTACGCGACCAGGCCCGCCTGCTGGTAGTTGCGCACGCTGTCCTCGCCCAGGTCGAGCGTCACCTTGGTCTCGGCGACGTAGTTCCCGGCCGGGGCGTCGCGCAGCAGCACCCCTGCGGTGTTGCCGGTCCCGGACAGGTCGGCGTCCTGCACCGGCCAGCGCAGCGCGCCGCCGGACACGGTGGCGGCCGGGTCCTGGCGTACCCACCGCCACGCCGGGTCGAGCCCGCCGGTGAACTCGTCGGAGTAGCCGCGCAGCACCGGACCGACCCGGAGGTCGGGGACTGTGTGCCGCGCCGGACGGTACAGCCGGACGGCGCTGACGTTGTCGAACTCGGCCGGGCCGCCCTCGGCGCGCACTGACACCTCACCGGTGCCGGGGCGAGGCAGCCGCAGCGACACCTGGGCGACCGGGTCGCCGAGGCGGGACGGGCTGAGCGTGGCGACGAGCTGCCGCCCGCGTACCTCGATGGCGAGATTGTGCCGGTCGCCCAGGTCGAGGCCGGCGGGCAGCACGGTGGTCGCGCCGCCCGCACTCAGCCGGCCGCGCCCGACGCGGACGTCCACGCCACCCAGCCGCAGCCCGGCGGTGGCCGCGCCGGTCAGCCGCAGGTCGGTCTCCGCGCGCAGGTCACCGCCGATCCGGGTACGCGAGGTGAGCGTGCCGCTGCCGGTCAGCACCCCGCCGGTGGCCTGCCAGCGGCCGTGCCCGGCCCGCCAGCCGCGCAGGTCGGCGGTGGCGAAGCGGGCGTCGACCGGGCCGGTGGTGACCGGCGCGGGCCGGGCGGTGTCGGAGGGGCCGGCGCCCGCGTTCACAGTGGGCCATCCGCCGATCCAGTCGAGCCGGTCCAGCAGCATCGGCCGCTCGTTGACGCCGAACGGCTCGTCCAGGTACGGGTCGGCGCGGTCGATCGCGTGGTAGGCGATCCAGTCCTGCCCGGACAGGTCGGTGAGCACCGCGTTGTGCCCGGTGCCGATCCAGCGGTTGCCGTTCTGCGTGAGCACCGGCGTGCCGCCGGCCCGGGAGACGTCGAGGCGCTGCCCGTCGCGGTCGGTGAACGGGCCGCGCGGGTCACGGGACCGGCCGACCTGGACGGAGTAGCCGGTGGCCGGGCCGGCGCAGCAGTTCGCGGTGGACGCGAACAGGTAGTACCAGCCGTCGCGGCGCAGCACGTACGCGCCCTCGAACTTGTTGTCGATAGCGACGGGCGTGGGCGTGCCGACCGCGCGCAGCCCGTCCGGGGACAGCTCGGTGACCGAGATGCCGCCGTAGTAGCTGCCGTAGTAGAGCCAGTGGCGGCCGTCGGCGCCGGTGAGCTGGCTGGGGTCGATCGTCCACAGGTAACCGCCGCCGGCGCCCGGTCGCGGCGCGACCACGGGTGTGTCGGCGAACGTCCACGGCCCGGCCGGGCTCGGCGCGGTGGCCACGCCGACCGCGGTGTCGAACGTGTCGTCGGAGACGCCTGTGTCGGTGACCGTCACGTACATCACCCACCGGCCGGCCACCCGCCGCACGTCCGGCGCCCAGAATGCGGCGCCGGGAGCGGCGTAGGCGGGCCGCTGGTCCGGGGCGAACGCGTCGCCGGCGTAGGTCCAGTCGACCAGGTCGGCGGAGCGGGCGATCGGCACGCGATGCGTGCGGCCCTCGCCCTCGCGCAGCGGGTCGGAGGTGCCGAAGGCGTACCAGAGTCCGTCGTCGCCGCGCACCACGACCGGGTCGGCGAAGGTGTCGGCGAACCCGGCGGAGACCGGGTTGCGGTAGCGGTCGGGCCCGGCGGCGGACGCGGGGGCCGCGCCGGCGAGCAGAAGCGTGAGTACGGCGGCGAGCGCGCCACCGCGGCGGAGGTGTCCCATCGGGCCTGCCCTCGGGGATAGACGGAGGTGCGGTGCCACCGTTTCTACAACGTTGGAGAGAGTGCTGTAAAGAACCCCCTGACCGTTCGGCGCGGCCCGAACCGTGCCCGTGTCAGCATGGGCTGATGACCACCGGTGCCGACGGCCGCGGACTCGCCGGGTTCGCCGCGCTGCTCGCCGACCCCACCCGGGCCGGCTTCTGCCTGGCCCTGCTCGACGGCCGCGCCTGGACCGCCGGGGAACTGGCCCGCGCCGCCGGGGTCGCCGCGTCCACCGCGAGTGACCACCTCACCCGGCTGGTCGCCGGTGGCCTGCTCGTCGAGCAGCGGCAGGGCCGCCACCGGTACGTCCGCCTCGCCGACCCGGGCGTCGCCCAGATCGTCGAGGACCTGGCCGCGCGGGCGCCCGCACCGGCGACCCCGCCCCGCACGTTGCGCGCCGCGTCGGCCGGCGCCGCCCTGGCGTACGCCCGCACCTGCTACGACCACCTGGCCGGGCGGCTCGGCGTGCTGCTGCACGACGCCCTGCTCGACCGAGGCGTCCTCGACCGCACCGGCGGCCTCGCGCTGACCGGGGCCGGCATGACCTGGCTGGACCGTCTCGGCGTACCCGTCGAACCGCTGCGCGCCACCCGGCGACCCCTGGTCCGCGACTGCCTGGACTGGACCGAACGGCGCCCGCACCTGGCCGGCGCGGTCGGGGCGGCGCTGTGCGGGCGCTTCCTCGACCTCGGCTGGACCGCGCGCGGCACCGGCCGGGCGGTACGGCTCACCGCCGCCGGGCGGGACGCGCTGGCCGAGACGCTCGCCGTCGACCCGGCGCTGCTGGCCCCGCCCGCCTCCCGCGACACCGGCCCGGCGCGCGCCTGACCCGCCCGTGCCCCGCGGCACCCGTCCCGCCCGCGCCGGGCCGCCGGATGTGCCCGGCCGGATCGTTCGGTTCGGACCGAACTGTCGGCGCCCTACGGTCGGACGATGGATTCACCGACGATCACGGCTGCTCCGGGCACACCGCCCTGCGGGCCGCCGACCTCGGACGACGGCGGCTGGGTGGTCACCCGGTACGCGGACGTCGTCTCCGTCCTGGCTGATCCCCGCTGCGTGGTGCCGCCCGCCGGGCAGGCGCCGGAGGGTGGCCTGGCATGGCTGCGCGCCTCGGTGAGCCGGTTCAGTCCGCCGGACCGGCATGCCGCGCGGCGAGCCGTCGGGGTGGCGGCGCTCGACGCCCTCGACCCGCGGGAACTGCGTGTGGCCGCGGAACGGCTCACCGGGCGGATCCTCGACCGCGCCGCGACCGGGGACAACGGCGGTGACCGGGTGGACGTGACCGGTGACCTGGCTCGGCGCGTACCCCTCGTGGTGCTGGCGGAGCGGCTCGGCCTGGCCGACCCGGCGGCGGCCGTCGCGGAGGTGACGGCGGTGGCCGCCGCCTACCACCCGGGCGCCGAACCGGCGGCGGTGCGGCGGGCGGACCGGGCGGTGGCGGCGCTGCTGGCCATGTCGCCGCCCGCTCCGGCCGAGGTGACAGCGAACCGGCTCGGGCTGCTGGTGCAGGCCGCCGACGCCACCGCCGGGCTGATCGTGGCCGCCGTCCGGCACGGGCTCGCCGCGCCGGACGGGCTCGGGACCGACGCGCTGCTCGCCGAGGTGCTGCGCCTCGACCCGCCGGTACGGGTCACCCGCCGGGTCGCCGCCGACCCGCTGAGCCTGGGCGGCCAACCGGTGCGCGCGGGGGAGCGGCTGCTGCTGCGGTTCGACGCCGCCAACCGCGACCCGGCGGCCTTCCCGGAGCCGGACCGCTTCCGCGCCGGCCGGGCGAACGCCGCGCTGACGTTCGGCGCCGGTCCCCGCGGCTGCCCCGGGCAGCGGCACGCGCTCGCCCTGGCCGCCGGCGTGGTCGGCGTGCTGCGCCGCCGCTGCCGTCCCGCCCGCCCGACTCCTGACGTTCCGACGACCCGACTCGAGGTGATCCTGCGATGACCGACCGGTACCGCGCATTCCGTGACCTGCACCGGCCCGGCGAACCGCTGCTCCTGCCGAACGCCTGGGACCACGCCTCCGCCGCGGCGTTCGCCGCCCGGGGACATCAGGCGATCGGCACGACGAGCCTGGGCGTGGCGGCGGCGGCCGGGCGGCCGGACGCGGTCCGCGCCACCCGCACCGAGACGCTGGAGCTGGCGTACCGGCTGCGGAACCTGCCGGCGCTGCTGACTGTGGACGTCGAGGACGGCTTCCACGACGACCCGGCGGAGGTGGCGCGCTTCGTCGGCGAGCTGGCCGCGCTCGGCGTGGTCGGCGTGAACGTGGAGGACGGCCGCCCGGACGGGCGCCTGGCCCCGGCGGAGCACGTCGCCGCCGTGATCGCGGCGGTCCGCGCCGCCGTACCGCAGATCTTCGTCAACGCCCGCACCGACGCCTGGTGGCTGGGCGTGCCGTCGCCGCTGGACGAGGCGTGGCGGCGGGCGGCGCTGTTCCGGGCCGCCGGGGCCGACTGCCTGTTCGTGCCGGGCGCGCCCGACGAACTGGTCGGTGTGCTCGCCGCCGAGGCGGGGTTGCCGCTCAACGTGCTGTACCGGCCGGGCGGCCCGGACCTGGCCGCCCTCGGACGGCTCGGCGTGGCCCGGGTCAGCACCGGCTCACTGCTGTTCCGGGCGGCCCTCGGAACGGCGCTGCGCCTGACCGACGCGATCGGCGCCGGGCGCGACGCGGGCCTGCCGGCACCGCCCACGTACGAGGAGGTGCAGGCGCTGGTGCCACCGTCCGCCACCTGATCGGGCGCATCGGGGGAGATGGGGCGATTGCCGCCCTCTCGGCTCATTACGGTGTGTGCAGGCCCAATCACGCCGTGTCCTGACCGAGAGGGGACGGAGACCATGCGAGTGCCCAGCCGCAGCCCCGGTCGCCAGCCCGGTCCCGCCGTCACGTCCACCGCTCCCGCCCGGCGGGTGCCCGCCGGTGGCCGGCGCGCCGGCACCGAGCCGGACCTGTCCGCGTACCGGGCGGCGGTGGCGGAACTCCTGGTCGAGGTGGGCGCGCTCGCCGACGCGCCGTCCACCACCGCCCGCCAGGTGCTGCTCGACCAGCGGCTGCGCGAACCGGCCATCGCCGCCGTCCTCGACGCCACGCCGCAGGGCCTGATCGGCGCCCGGGAGACGCTGCTGCTGGAGATGGCCCGCTACCAGCCCAACGCGCGCAGCTCGGCGCAGGACCTCACCGCGCTGGTCCGCATCTACCTGCTCTCCCGCGTCGACGTGCTCTGGTGGCGGGACAGCCCGACGTTCCTCACCGACGACCAGGTCCGCACCAGCACCGAACTGGTCGACCTGGAGTGGCTGCGCCGCCGCGGCCTGATCGAGTTCCGCTACCAGGAACAGCCCGCCACAGTGGTGGGACGCGGGCTGCGGGCGGTGCGGCGACGGCTGCGCCCGGACGCCACCCCGCGTACCGCCGGGCTGCTGTTCCGCCGGGCCCGCCGCGAGATGATCGCGTTCCTCAACGACCTGGCCCGGGAGTTCACGGCCGTCGCGCCGGACGGCACGCCGCCGCTCTGGGTGACCAGCCTGGCCCGCAGCGCCGAGCACCAGTACCGGCTGCGCCGCCTCGGGTACGCCGCGATGGTGCCCAGCGGGCACTGCCTCGGCTGGGCCGCCGACGTCGAACTGGAGTGGTACGACCGCTTCGGCGCCCGCCCGGCGCTCGCCGGGCTGCTGCTGGCCCGCCAGGACGCCGGCGAGGTGAACGTGGTCGACGAGGGACAGGCCTGGCACGTGTGTCTCGCCCCGGCCGCCCGTCGCCGGTACCGGCGGGCGTACGAGTCCGAGATGGGGGTGTGACCCGGTGTGCGGCATCGCGCTGAGCATCGGCCCCGAGGCGGATCCGGCCACCTTCCGGCGGATGCTCGCCGCGCTCGCGCCGCGCGGTGAGGTCACCGAGACCCGGCAGGAGAACGGCCTGCTCGCCGGCGTACGGCGGCTGAGGATCGTGGACCGGGAACGGTCCGTCCAGCCGTGGATGTCGCCGGACGAGCGGCACCTGCTCTGCTTCAACGGCGAGATCTTCAACCACCACGAGCTGCGCGCCGAGCTGACCCGGCTGGGCCACCGGTTCATCACCGCGGGCGACACCGAGGTGGTGCTCACCGCGTTCCGCCAGTGGGGCGAGAACGCGGTCCGCCGGCTGCGCGGCGAGTACGCGTTCGTGATCGTCGAGCGCGACACCGGCCGGACGTACCTGGCCCGCGACCCGCTCGGCGTCAAGCCGCTCTACTGGTCCCGCCTGCCCGGCTGCCTGCACCTCGCCTCCGAGGTCAAGGCGCTGGTCGGACACGGCGCGCCGATCGGCGAGGTGGCGCCCGGGCACCACGGCTGGGTCGAGCCCGGCCGCCCGGTCCGGGTCGGTCCGCACGTCGACCTGCTCACCCTCGGCGACGGCCTGCCGGTGATCGACGACCCGGACGAGGCGGCCCTGCTGGTCCGCGTCGCGCTCACCGACGCCATGCGCGCCCGGCTGGACACCGACCTCACCGTCGGCGTGGTGCTCTCCGGCGGTCTGGACAGCTCACTGGCGCTGCTGCACGCCCGGGAACTGCACCCGGACTGCGTGGCGGTCACCATCGGCGTGCCGGAGAGCCCGGACGTCGCGTACGCCCGGCGGCTCGCCGCCGACCTCGGCGTACCGCACGAGGTGATCGAGCTGCGGCCCCGCGACATCCGGCTCGCCGACGTGCGCGAGGCGATCCGGGTCTCCGAGCTGACCGAGTACGGCGACATCATCAACGCGGTCGTCTCGGTGCCGATCTTCCGGCGGCTGTGCGAGCTGGGCGTCCGGGTGGTGCTCACCGGCGACGGCTCGGACGAGCTGTTCGGCGGGTACCCGATGTATCACCGGGTCGGCCCGGAGCGGTCCCGCCGCCTGTTCCTCCACAAGATCCGCAACCTGTGCCGGACCGAGCTGCAACGGGTGGACCGGGCCAGCATGGCGCACGGCGTGGAGGCCCGGGTGCCGTTCCTCGACCTCAGCGTCGTCGAGCTGGCCATGCGGCTGCCGCTGGACGTCAAACTGCGCGACGGGCAGGAGAAGTGGATCGTCCGGCGGGCCTTCGCGGACGTGCTGCCCTCCTACGTCCGGCAGCGGCCGAAGAACCCGATGTCGTACTCGTCCGGGCTGCACGAGCGGGCCCGCCTCTACAAACCGCTGTTCGCCCGGCTGCACCGCTCCTTCGGCTACGACCTTCTGGAACCGGTCCGCCGGGACTTCGACAGCGTGCTCACCCGCTGCGGCAACGACCTCGACCGGGCCATCGCCGAGGGCATCGCCCGGCCCGACTACACGGTGCTGGAACACGCCCGGGACCTGGTCGGCGCGGCCCGCTGGAACGCCGCCCCGATGGTCCGCCGGCTGGTCAACCCGCGCCGCACCCGAGGCGACGAGGCGCCCCTGCCCGGGTGAGCCCGGTCAGCGTCGCAGGTCCACGTCGGCGGCCATGCCGGAGACCGGGTCGACGCAGTGCACAGTCGGGCCCGGACGCAACCGGGCGTCCGAGGCGTACCGCCGGGCCAGCTCCCGCCCGGCGGCGGCGTCGCCGCGGTCGGCTGCCACCAGCAGCGCGGCGACCTCGTCGACGAGCGTGAGGTCGGCACCGGTCAGATCCTCGGTCATCGCACCGAACCCGTCCCAGAGCAGCACCTCGTCCTTGTGCCGGTGGGCCAGCTCCAGCAGCACGTAGTCGTGGACGAGCCAGTCGCCCCGGATCGGCAGCGACGGGTCCACGCCGTAGGTGCCGGGGTCGATCCGGCCCGCCCGGTACGCCAGCCACACCCGGGCCGCCGAGTCGAAGTGCCCCGCCTCCGGGTCGATGTCGTAGCCGTCGAACGGCCGGTCGACGGCCGGGTCCAGTTCCGGGTCGGACCAGACCCAGCGTTCGCCGTCCCACCACTCCGCGAGCACGTGGTCGTGGTGCCAGTCCGGGGAGAAGTAGCTCACGAACCCGATCCGGCTGCGGGCCGGGATCCCGTGCTGGCGCAGCGCCGCGACGGTGAGCACCGTGTGGTCCCGGCAGCAGCCGGCGACCCGCTCGACGGCCGGGCGTTCGGCGGTCAGCGGCAGCGGGAACCGGGACTGGTCGGTGTCGAGGATGCGGTCCAGCCAGCGCAGGTTCACCTCGGCCCGGCGGACGTCCGGCAGCTCCACGCCACCGGCGCGGTAGTGGACGATCACGTTGCGGGCGGTCGCCGCGACGGTGGGCAGGTCGGCGGGAACGGCGTCGAGCAGCGCCGCGTGGTGGCGGGGATCGCTGTACGGGGAGTGGGTCCGGTAGTCGTCGACGTCCATCCGGTCATTGTCGGCGCCGGATGCGGCCCGCGGGTGCCCGCTCGGCGCGCATTTTCGCGGTACCCGAACGCCAGGTCCGATCACCGCCAGCGCCGCGGTCCGGGCGGCGCCAGGCTGGGACCGTGACGACCACCCGTACCGCGTTTCTGATCCGCCCACTGCCCGCCGGGACGCTCGCCGAGCTGCGTCGCACCGGCCGCGACGCCACCGGGCAGCCGCCCGAGCACCGGCGCGCCACCGGCGGCGAGCCGCTGCGCTGCTGCCTGCGCGACGCCCGGCCGGACGAGGAGCTGCTGTTGTTCGGGTACGCCCCGCCGCTGCCGCCGGGCCCGTACCGGGAGGTGGGGCCGGTGTTCGCACACGCCGCCGGCTGCGCCGGCCCGGACGACGTGACGGCGTACCCGTCGCAGTGGCGCGGACGGGAGCAGGTGCTGCGCGCGTACGACAGCCGGGGCCGCATCGTGGGCGGACGGCGACACGACGGCGGCGACCCGGAGGCGGTGATCGCGGAGCTGTTCGCCGACCCGGCGGTGGACCAGCTGCACAGCCGCAACGTGGTGTACGGCTGCTGGATGTTCGCGATCGTGCGGAGTTGACCGAGTCCCGGATGGACATCGGCGGACGCCTCTTCTAGCGTCGCAGTCATGCGGAGGACCCTCATCGCCGGCGGGCTCGCGCTGCTCCTGCTCGCCACGGCCTGCGGGGAGAGCCGCCGGTCCGGCCCACCGGCCGCGGCCGGCTCACCGACCGCGTCCCGGCAGGACCCGGCGCAGGTCGAGCGGACCCTGGCCAGCCTCCGCAAGATTGACGACCTGCCGATGTACGAGATGACGTACGACGGCGACTACGACCCGACCGCCGGGCTGGCCGGGTCCACGCCGCCGAGCCCGTTCGGCTGCTCGCTGTTCGCCGCGCTGGCCGACCGGGACCGGCCGCTGTTCGCCCGCAACTTCGACTGGGAGCCCAATCCCGCGCTGGTGCTGCGCACCGACCCGCCGGACGGGTACGCCTCGATCTCCCTCGTCGACATCTCGTACCTGGGCGTGTCCGCCGACCCGACCGGGGACCGGCGGCTGCTGGACGCGCCGCTGCTGCCGTTCGACGGCATGAACGAGCGGGGTCTCGCGGTCGGGCTGGCCGCCGACGACGGGGCCCGCGCCGAGCCGGTGCCCGGCCTGCCGAAGGTCGGCTCGGTGCGCATCCTGCGCCTGGTGCTCGACTCGGCCGCCACTGTGGACGAGGCGGTCGCCGTGTTCCGGCGCTACAACCTCGACTTCGACGGCGGGCCGCCGCTGCACTACCTGCTGGCGGACGCGACGGGCGCGTCCGCCGTGGTGGAGTTCGTCGACGGGAAGCTCACCGTGGACCGGCGGCAGGGCCCGTGGCAGGCGCTGACGAACGTGCCCGCGGTCGGCGTGCCGGACCGGGAACTGCGCCAGGACCACAGGTACGGGGTGCTGGCGAAGGAACTCGACCGTACCGGCGGGGTGGTGGACGCGGCCGGTGCGCTGCGGCTGCTGAACGCGGTACGCCAGTCGCACACCCGCTGGTCGGTGACGTACGGGCTGCGCAGCGGCGAGGTGCGGGTGGTCACGGCGGGCGGCGGCACCCGCGACTACCGGCTGCCGATGAGCGACTGACCACGGCTGCGGCGCCGCGCCCCCTCAGACGATCGGCTGTCGATACCTGGCGGCGAGCGTGGGCAGGTCCGGCTCGCCGAACCGCTCGACGAGTGCCGCGAACCGGTCGACCTTGTCCGGGCCGAAGCGCCGCACGGCGACCGCGTAGGAGGCGGCGGAGACGAACGCCGGTGGCGTGGTCTTGCTGTGGAACTTGTCGGCGTACATCACGAGGTGTTCCTCGGCGGTGACGGCCGTGTAGTCGTCGGCCGGGATCGGCAGGCCCTGCCGGCGCACGTCCGCCCGGGTGATCCCGACGCCGGTGTGACGGGAGCAGAACCGGGCGATCACCTCGGGCAGCCCTGCCTCCCGTGCCAGCGCGTGGCCCAGCACGCCGTGCCGTACGTAGTTCCGCTCGTCGAGCCGCCCGGCCTCGTCGTAGAGGCGGTAGACCCCGATGTCGTGGAGCAGGCTGCCGGCCCGCACGAGGGCGGCGTCCGCGTCCGCACCGCTGCTGTCGAGCAGTTGTCCGGCAATGTCGCACACGATCCGGCAGTGCGTCCAGACGAGGTGCAACGCCTCCCGGGACGGCGCGAGCCGTTCGTGCAGAGCCCGGATCCGGGCGTCGCTCGGCACCGCCGTCCGGTCGTCGATCGTCACCGGCATGTGTCCGTTTCCCTCCCGGGACAGCACCGGGCCCGGCGCCCCCGTGAGGGGAACGCCGGGCCCGGCCACGGTCAGCGGGTCACCAGCTCAGGTAACCGGCCTGCGTCTGCACGTTCAGCTCGGGCACCAGCAGGAACTGCGCCAGCCAGGTGCGCGGGTCACGCAGCTCCAGCACGTCCAGTCCCTTCTGGATGTCGCTGGAGTAGATGTGGCCGTTGTACCAGTAGGCCGACCAGGACCCGCCGGTACGCAGCTGCGAGGCGTCCAGCGGCCCGCGCTCCCAGTAGGCGATCTCCTTGGGCTTGCGCGAGTCGGTGAAGTCCCACACCGAGATGCCGCCCTGGTACCACGCCTGGACCATGATGTCGCGGCCGGGCACCGGGATCAGCGAGCCGTTGTGGGCCACGCAGTTCTCCGTGTCCGCGTTGACGCGGGGGATCTTGTAGTAGCTGCGGAACTCCAGCTTGCGGGCGTCACCGCGGCCGGTGATGTCGTAGATGGCGTCCGCGCCGCGGTTCGGGCCGACCACCTCGTTGCAGGTGGCTGCGCCGCCGCCGCCCAGCTCGTCGGTGAAGACGACCTTGGTGCCGGCGTTGTTGAACGTGGCCGAGTGCCAGAACGCGAAGTTCTCCGCGTCGGTGACCCGCTCGATCACCCGGGGCGCCTCGCGGTTCTTGATGTCCAGCAGGACGCCGTCACCCATGCAGGCGCCCGCGGCCAGGTCCTTCGACGGGTACGCGGTGATGTCGTGGCAGCCGGTGGTGGCCGACGACTGGCCCGGGATGCCCGGGTAGCCGCCGTCCGGGAAGAGGTTCGGCGTGGCGACCACGGAGGCCGTGGTGGGGTTCTTCACCGGCACCTTGACGATGGAGATGGAGTCGTGCGGCGGCTGGCAGTCCGGGAACTCGGCCCGCGGGCTGTACGAGGAGACGTACAGGTAGACGTTCCGCTTGTCCTTGCCGGGCACCAGCGTGTGGGTGTGCGAGCCGCACGCCGTCTCGACCGACTTGATGTAGCGCGGGTTGCGCTTGTCCCGGATGTCGAAGATCTTGATGCCCTCCCAGGACTCCTTCACCGACGCCGGCTGGCTGGTGCTGGCGCAGGAGTCGTCGCTGCGGGAGGAGTCGGTCGACAGGAACAGCAGGTTGCCGTGGACCGAGATGTCGTTCTGTGAGCCGGGGCAGAGCACCTGGGACACGATCGCCGGGCGGCTCGGGCGGGAGACGTCGTAGACGACGAACCCGTCGTAGTTGCCGACGAACGCGTACCGCCCCTGGAAGGCGATGTCGGTGCCGAGGGCGGCCGTGGTGTCGAACGGCGCCTGCTTCGGCAGGTTCGCCACCTGGCGCAGGTTGGGGCTGCTGGAGATCTCGTCGACACCGGGGACGGCGTTGTCCACGGTGGCCGGCGCGGCCTGGGCGCGGGGGATCTCCTGGGCGCTGCTCGGCGGCGCGGTGACGACGCCGGCGAGCAGCAGGCCGGCGGCGGCCAGGCTGACGATCCGGATACGAGACGTGCGGATGTTGATCATCGGCAACACCCTTCGAAAGGGGGTCATGATTCGCCACACCTTACCTATTGGAGACGGCCATCAATGTGATCTGGGTCACACTGGGGAACTTTCGTCTATGGATAGGATCGCTGTCACCTTGACCGGAGGAGGCGTCGTATGACCAGCCGGCAGGCGCGCGTGTGGGTGGGCGTCACAGCACTGGTGACCCTCGTCGTGGTCGGGGCGCTGACGCTGGCCGGGCGCGAGGACGCCCGTACCCCGGAGGCGGCCGGAACCGCCGCGGCGGCCGCGCCGAGCGCGAGCGCCGCCGCGTCGGCGCCACCCGTGGTGGTGCCGGGGCGGCCGGGGGAGCCCGCCGCGACCCGCCCCGCCGAGCAGGTCCGGGGCGCCACCACGCCGCGGTGGAACAGCCTCGACGTCTGGTACGTCCGAATGATGATCCCGCACCACGAGCAGGCCCTGGAGATGGCATCCCTCGCGCCCGAGCGCGCCGCCGACGCGCGGATCCGCGCCGTGGCCGAGCGGATCCGCGCCGCACAGGGCCCGGAGGTCGGCCTGCTGCGCGCCTGGCTCAGCACCCGCGACCTGCCCGCCGACGTGCCCGGGCACGACCACGGCAGCATGCGCGGGATGCAGTCCGCCGAGGCGATGCGGCGGCTCGCCGACGCCCGCGGCGCGGCGTTCGACAGGCTGTTCGTGCAGATGATGTCCGACCACCACCGGGGCGCGATCGTCATGTCCACCGACCTGCTGAAGGTCGGCGTCGACCAGCCGATGCAGGAGTTCGCCACCTCGGTGGCGGTCGAGCAGTCCGCCGAGATCACCCGCATGCAGGCCCTCCTGACCCCCTGACCTGAAGCGGGCGGGGGAGGACACAAGGGCGGGGCCTAGGCTGGGGGATCGCCGGGCAGACCGGGCGCTCGGCGCGGACTGAGCACCGCCGCCCGGACACGGACGAGCCGGCTCCGCCGTGGGCGGGGCCGGCTCGTGGGTGCGTGGGTCAGGGCTGCGTGGCCGGCTGTCCGCCGGTGTCACCGCCGCCGGTGCCGGTGCCGGGGTCGGCGGTGGTCGGGTCCGGCGCGGGCGGCGTGGTGGGTGCCGTCGTCGTGGGCGCGCTGGACGGCGTGCTGCTCGGCTCGGCCGACGGGGCCGGCTCGTCCGTCACGCTCGGCTGCGCCGACGGGGTCGGGGAGGAACTCGGCGTCACCGACGGTGTGGCCGACGGCCGGCCGCCCGGACCGACCGGGCGGTAGGTGTACTCGTCGTCCGCCGACGGCTCGTCGGCGACCGGCTCCGCGGCCGGATCGCTCGGCGCCACCGCGGGCGCCGTCTTGTCGATCTTCGTGGCCGGTTCGGCCGTGTCGTTCGCGGCGGCCACGAGCGCGCCCAGCGCGCCCATCGCCACCAGCACCGCGCCCAGCGCACCGACGAGCGTGCCGCGCCGGCCCCGCCGCCGCGACGTCGCCACCGCGGCACCCGGGCGGACCGCCGGCTGGTCGTCCCGCGACCGCGCCTGGCCCGCCGCACCGCGCAGCGCCACCGTCGCGGTCGGCGAGTCGGTACGCGCGGCCCGCGCCGCGTCGGCCATCGCCGCCGCGCTCGGGTAGCGGTCGGCCGGATCCTTGGCCAGCGCCCGCGACACCAGCTCCCGCACCGACGCCGGGATCTCCGCCGGCAGCTCCGGCGGCTCGTCGTCGAGATGGCGTACGGCCACCTGGAGCGGGTTGTCGCCGGTGAACGGCGGGCTGCCGGTGAGGCAGCAGTACGCGACGGCGCCGAGCGCGTACACGTCGGTGGCGCCCGAGACGGGCCGCCCGGCGGCCTGCTCCGGCGCCATGTAGAGGGCGGTGCCGGGCACCGCGTTCGTGCTGGTGATGCTCGTGACGTTGGTCGAGCGGGCCACCCCGAAGTCGACCAGGACCACGGTGCCGTCGTCCTGCACGAGCAGGTTGCTCGGCTTCACGTCCCGGTGCACGATGCCCCGGCCGTGCGCCGCGTGCAGGGCCTGCGCCACCTGGGCCACGATCGACATGGTCTCGGCGACCTCGAGGCACCCGGCGGTCTCGATCCGCCGCGACAGCGGCTCACCGGCGACGAACTCCATCACCAGGTAGTCGGCCCGGCCGCCGCTGGGCAGGTCGTCCTCACCGCAGTCGAAGACCTGGACCACGCCGGGGTGGCGCAGGGAGGCCATGATCCGGGCCTCGGAACGGAACCGGGCGATGAAGTCGGGGTCGGACACCAGGGCGGGAAGCAGGACCTTCACCGCGACCGGGCGACCGAGGACAAGGTCTGTGGCACGCCAGACGTCGCCCATGCCGCCGGTGGCGACACGGTCATCAAGGCGGTACCGACCGCTGAGTACGACGTCTGAGGACAGCACCCCCATACCGTACCCACAGCAGGCCTGAAGTATTTCCCGCGATATCGGCGGCCGGTCCGGCCGGCCGTTCGGCCGGGTGTCCGGCACCCGGGACGCCGATCGGCTGATCGTGATCGACCCGGTACGATCGGCCAGAAAGTGACGCGCCCCCGCGCTCCCGGACCGCCGTACCGNTTACCCCGACACGCCGGTGGCGCAGGTAGACATTTCTCTCTGTTTCTCCGCCGTGCGGAGGCTTGCCGACGCATCCCGCCCGCCCCGGCGTCGGCCCGACTCCCGGCCTCCCCCGGACGCCGGTACGGTATGTCCCGCCGACGCCCGTGCCGCGCGCGGCAGTTTCCACGGCGCACCGCACCCTCGTGCGGGTGCCCGATCAGCTCACCGGGGGGCCGAGTGCGGATGGCGGTGTGGTCACTGGCACCCGTTGACGCCCGGCTCCGGGCCGTCATTCGGGTGGGGCGGCGCGCGTGACGGCCGAACTGAACGAGGCGGTCGCCGGGGCGCAGGCGGGCGACGAGGAGGCGTTCCGGTTCCTCTACCGCAGCCTGCAGCCCGCGCTGCTGCGTTACCTGACCGCGCTCGTCGGCGCGGACGCCGAGGACGTGGCCTCGGAGGCGTGGCTCCAGATCTCGCGCGACCTGCCGTCGTTCACCGGTGGCGAGTTCCGCGCCTGGGTGGTCACGATCGCCCGCAACCGGGCCATGGACCACCTGCGCCGGCAGCGGCGGCGTCCCTCCGTGCCGGTGCCCGTGCAGGCGCTCAACGACCTGGCCGCCGACGTCGACACCGCCGACCGGGCCGGTGAGGCCATCGCCACCGAGAGCGCGCTGGCGCTGATCCGTACGCTGCCACCGGCCGAGGCCGAGGCGGTGATGCTGCGGGCCGTCATCGGCCTGGACGCGGAGACCGCCGGGCGGGTGCTGGGCCGGCGGGCCGGCGCGGTCCGTACCGCCGCGCACCGGGGCCTGCGCCGGCTGGCCGCGATGCTGGAGCGCTCGGCGGCGCAGGCCGCGCCGGACGACACCCGGGACGCCGTCGCGCCGCGTCCCCGTACCGACCGCCAGGTGCCGCACGCGCCCGAGGCCGAGCCGGCGGAGGGCTGACGTGAGGGGAGACGACGGCATGCACGCTCGCCGGTCCGGCGGGCCCGCCGACCGGGCGGAGTCCGACCGCCTGCTCGACGCCGCGCGCGCCGGCACGCCGCCGGTGGCCGACGCCGACCCGCTGACCCGGCTGCTGT
This sequence comes from Micromonospora sp. RV43, assembly GCF_001029515.1. Classification (NCBI taxonomy): domain Bacteria; kingdom Bacillati; phylum Actinomycetota; class Actinomycetes; order Micromonosporales; family Micromonosporaceae; genus Micromonospora; species Micromonospora sp. RV43. The sequence goes on from NZ_LEKG01000075.1 coordinate 34,027, forward strand.
CCGCCGCCGCCGGGCCGGCCGCCCCGGACGAGGTCGCCGGGGAGGAGCGGGCGCTCGCCGCCTTCCGGGCGGCCCGCGCGGCGCGGGGAACGCAGCCGGCGGCCGGATCGGTGCCCGCACCGGTGGCCGCACCGCGCGCGCGGCGGCGCCTGCGCATCGCCGCCGCGTTGTCCGGGCTCGCCGCCACCGCTGTCGCCGGGGTGGCGTTCGCCGCGGTGCGCCTGGACCGCGAGCCGGAGCCGGTGGCCCCGCCCGCGACGACGGCCGGGCCCAGCAGCGCCGGACCGAGCGGCACCGGCCCGACCGGCACCGGCCCGGCCGTCACCGGGCCGTCGCGGCCGGCGCCGAGCACCCCGGCCGGTGACGCGTCCGGTGCGGCGTCGCCACCGGCTCCGTCGCCGACGCCGGCGCCGTCCGGAACGCCGAGCGCCGCGGCCGGGAAATCTGCACCCCCGCCCGGCGGGCCGCAGACGGCCGGCCACTGCCGTGCCTACCTGGCCAAGTCGGAGCGGCAGCGGGAGAAGGCGCTCACCAAGCCGGGCTACGCCGAACTGGTGGCTGCCGCCGGCGGCCCCGAGCAGGTGGAGAGCTACTGCCGGAACCTGCTGGGCGTGCCGGCGGACGACCCGGCCGACGCGCCGGAGCCGGCGCCCCCGGGCCCGGCAGCGGACGGCTGAGCCGCCGCGGCGCAATCAGATTCCGGACAAAATTTCATCTCCCCGGGCAAGCGGATCTCGTCTGCTAGACAGAGGATGGTGGGGCGGCGTCCCGTGCCGTCCCGGCCGGGCGCGTCGCCACGACGTCGTCGCCCATCGCCGAGGAGGAGCCGTCCCATGGTGATGTCGCCGGATCTGGACCGGGCAGTCGTCCTGGGGGACGAGGAGGCGGCCCGGGGCCACCTCGCCCGGATCTGCTTCAAGACCGGGCCACCCGCACTCGTCGGCGTCGAACTGGAATGGACCGTGCACGACGCCGCGGACCCGGCCCGGCCGGTCGACCGCGAGCGACTACGCGAGGCGCTGGGGCGGCACAGCCCCGTGACCCTCGACCCCACCAGCCCGGCCGACGAGCTCCGGCGCGGCGGCGCCGTGACCGTGGAGCCCGGCGGGCAGGTGGAGATCTCCGCGACACCGCGATCGTCGGTCGCCGCGCTCATCCTGGCCACCGAGGCCGACGTCGCCGAGCTGCGGGCCCGGCTGGACGCCGCCGGCCTGGTGCTCGGCCGCAGCGGCATCGACCCCTGGCGCCTTCCCCGGCCTGTCGTGGAGACCCCGCGCTACCGGGCCATGCGGTGCGCCTTCGACCGGCGCGGCCCGGCGGGACGGGCGATGATGTACAGCACCGCCGGCCTCCAGGTCTGCCTGGACGCGGGCGAACCGGACCACGTGGCGCAGCGGTGGGCCGCCGCGCACGCCGTCGGCCCGCCGCTGCTCGCCGCCTTCGCCACCGCCGACCGGCACGCCGGCCGCCGCACCGGCTGGGCCTCCGCCCGGATGGCCACCTGGCTGGCCATCGATCCGGCCCGGACCCGTCCGGTCTGGTCGCCCGAGCGTGCCGACGAGGACCCGGTGGCGGCCTGGACCGGGTACGCGCTGGCCGCGCCGCTGCTCTGCGTACGCGGCGACGGCCCGGACTGGACCGCGCCGCCCGGTGTCACGTTCGCCGACTGGCTGGCCGGGGCGCTGCCCCGCCCACCGACCACCGACGACCTGGAATACCACCTCAGCACGCTGTTCCCGCCGGTACGCCCGCGCGGCTACCTGGAGCTGCGCTACCTGGACACCCAGCCCGGCCCGGAGTGGACCGTGCCGCTGGCGGTGCTGGCGGCGCTCTTCGCCGACCCGGCCACCACCCGGGACGCGCTGGCGGCGGCCGGCCCGGTCGCCGACCGGTGGCGCGCGGCGGCCCGGTGCGGGCTGGCCGAGCGTCCGCTGGCCACCGCCGCGGCGGCGCTGTTCGACCTGGCCCTGACAGCCCTGCCCCGGCTCGACCTGCCGGCCGGCATCCACGACGAGACCCAGCGAGCGATCCGGCGGCACCGCGCCGCCGCGGAGAGGGGACACCGGTGACCACCACCGAGCGACTACGCGACCGGATCGCCGCGGAACTGGAGCGGACCCGGGCCCGTACCGCGCTGCTGACCGGCGCGGTGGACGACGACGACCTGGTCCGGCAGCACTCCACGCTGATGTCGCCGCTGGTCTGGGACCTGGCGCACGTCGGCAACCAGGAGGAGCTGTGGCTGGTCCGCGACGTCGGCGGCCGCGACCCGGTGCGCCACGACATCGACGACCTCTACGACGCGTTCAAGCAGCCCCGCAAGGACCGGCCGGCGCTGCCGCTGCTGCCCCCGGCCGAGGCCCGCGCGTACGTGAGTACGGTACGGGACAAGGTGTTCGACCTGCTCGACGGCATCCGCTTCACCGAGCGTCCCCTCGTCGCCGACGGGTTCGCGTTCGGCATGATCGTGCAGCACGAGCAGCAGCACGACGAGACCATGCTCGCCACCCACCAGCTGCGTGCCGGCGCCCCGGTGCTGGACGCGCCGCCCCCGCCGGAGCCCCGGGCCCGGGTCGGCGGGGAGGTGCGGGTGCCGGCCGGGCCGTTCACCATGGGCACCTCCACCGACCCGTGGGCGCTGGACAACGAGCGCCCGGCGCACACCGTCGACCTGCCCGCGTACGTCATCGACGCCGCGCCGGTGACGAACGGGCAGTACCGGGCGTTCATCGCCGACGGCGGGTACGACGAGCCGCGCTGGTGGAGCGAGGCCGGCTGGCGGCACCGGATCGAGGCGGACCTGAGCGCGCCGATGCACTGGCGGCGCGACGGGGACGGCTGGGCGTACCGCCGGTTCGGCCGCTGGTCGCCGGTACGCGACGACGAGCCGGTGGTGCACGTCTGCTGGTACGAGGCGCAGGCGTACGCGGCGTGGGCCGGCAAGCGGCTGCCGACGGAGGCGGAGTGGGAGAAGGCGGCCCGCTGGGATCCGGCGACCGGCCGGTCCCGCCGCTACCCGTGGGGCGACGAGGACCCGGCCACCGAGCACGCCAACCTGGGCCAGCGGCACCTGTGGCCGGCGCCGGTGGGCGCGTACCCGGCGGGCGCCTCGCCGCTGGGCGTGCACCAGCTCGTCGGCGACGTGTGGGAGTGGACCTCCTCGCCGTTCCGGGGCCACCCGGGCTTCACCGCGTTCCCGTACCGGGAGTACTCGGAGGTCTTCTTCGGCGACGACCACCGGGTGCTGCGCGGCGGCTCGTTCGGCACCGACCGGTCCGCCTGCCGGGGCACGTTCCGCAACTGGGACTACCCGATCCGGCGGCAGATCTTCAGCGGTTTCCGCTGCGCCCGTGACACCGGACCCGAGGAGTGAGCCGGCCCGATGTGCCGTCACCTCGCGTACCTCGGTCCACCCGTGCTCCTGCGCAGCCTGCTGTCCGACCCGCCGTACGGGCTGCTGCGCCAGTCGTGGGCACCGCGTGACATGCGTGGTGGCGGCACGATAAACGCCGACGGCTTCGGCGTCGCCTGGTATCCCGACGACGGCGACCCGGTCCGCTACCGGCGGGCCCAGCCGATGTGGAGCGACACCACGCTGCCGGAGCTGGCCGCCGTGACGCGGGTGCGGGCGGTGCTGGCCGCGGTCCGATCCGCCACCGTCGGCATGCCGCTGCACGAGACCGCCGCGGCGCCCTTCGCCGAGGGGCGGTGGCTGTTCAGCCACAACGGCGTGGTGAAGGGCTGGCCGGACAGCCTGGTCCCGCTCGCCGCCGGCCTGCCCGTGCGCGACCTGATCACACTCGACGTGCCGACCGACTCGGCGCTGCTGTGGGCGCTGGTCCGGCACCGGCTGCGGGCCGGCGCGCCACCCGACGAGGCGGTGGCGGACACCGTCGCGGCGGTCGCCGCCGCCGCTCCCGGCTCGCGGCTGAACCTGCTGCTCACCGACGGTACGACTGTGGTGGCGAGCACGGCCGGGCACGCGCTGTCGGTGCGCCGCGGCCCGGACTCGGTGCTGCTGGCGTCCGAACCGTTCGACGACGACCCGGCCTGGCGGGCCGTGCCGGACGGCCGGCTCGTGGTGGCGACCACGGGCGGGCTCGACGTGCGGGAGACGACCGCCGTCCGACGATCCGTACCCACCGCAAGAGAGGACACTCGATGAGCGCGGAGCCGCTGGAGATCCACCTGGAGCAGCAGGACCTCGACCGTGGGTTGCGGGAGGACGTGCGGGTCGGGCTGGCCGCGACGCCGAAGTGGCTGCCGCCGAAGTGGTTCTACGACGCTCGGGGCAGCGAGCTGTTCGAGGAGATCACCCGCCTGCCGGAGTACTACCCGACGCGGGCCGAGCGGGCGGTGCTGGCCGCGCACGCCGACGACGTCGCCACCATGACCGGGGCGAAGACGCTGATCGAGCTGGGTTCGGGCTCGTCGGAGAAGACCCGGCTGCTGCTCGACGCGTTCACCCGCCACGGCGACCTGGGCACGTTCGTGCCGCTGGACGTCTCGGTGAGCGCGTTGCGGTCGTCCACCGAGCAGATCGCCGCCGCGTACCCGGGGCTGCGGGTGCGGGGGATCGTCGGTGACTTCACCCGTCACCTGGACCGGCTGCCCACCGGCGGCCGTCGTCTGGTGGCGTTCCTCGGCGGCACGATCGGCAACCTGCTGCCGGTGGAGCGGGCCGAGTTCCTCACCGCGATGCGCGCGGCGCTGGAGACCGGCGACTGGCTGCTGGTCGGCACCGACCTGGTCAAGGACCCGGGCGTGATCGTGCCCGCGTACGACGACGCGGCGGGCGTGACCGCCGAGTTCAACCGCAACGTGCTCCGGGTGATCAACCGTGAGCTGGGCGCGGACTTCGACGTCGACGCGTTCCGGCACGTGGCGGTCTGGGATCCCGACCGGGAGTGGATCGAGATGCGGTTGCGCGCCGAGCACCCGGCCCGGGTGCGGGTCCTGGACACCGACGTGGTGTTCGCCGCCGGCGAGGAACTGCGGACCGAGGTGTCGGCCAAGTTCCGGCCGGAGGGGATCGCAGCCGAGCTGACCGCCGCCGGGTTCGACCGGCGGGCGTTCTGGACCGACCCGGACGGGCTGTTCGGGGTGAGCCTGGCCCGGGCCGACTGAGGGCCGCCGTGGCCCCGCCCACACCCGGTGACCGGGGCGGCCGGTGATCGGCTAGGCTGGCGGCGCGAAGGGGAGTAGCCCCCAATGTCGTGGTCGACACACTGGTGCGTTCCGCATCCGGCCACGCGGCCCCGGTCTCCGGGGCGGGCGAGACCTTCGACTCAGGCTGTCGCAGCCGGGTCGAGGGCGCCCCCGTTCCTCCTCCCGGCTTGATCGGGAAGGTTCACATGGAGGGTTTCCTCGTCGCGCTGGTGGTCAGCTTCGGCGTCATCTTCGTCGCCGAGCTGGGCGACAAGTCCCAGCTCATGGCACTGACGTTCGCCACGCGGTTCAAGCCGGTGCCGGTGCTCATCGGCATCACGATCGCCACCGCCGTCGTCCACCTGGCCTCGGTGGCCATCGGGTACGGCCTGAACGCCGCACTGCCCACCGACTGGATCTCGCTCATCGCCGGTCTGGCGTTCCTCGGCTTCGGCGCCTGGACGCTGCGCGGCGACCGGCTGACCGAGGAGGAGAAGCGCAAGGCCGAGCGCGGCGGCCGGTCCGCCGTCATCGCCGTGGGTGTGGCGTTCTTCCTGGCCGAGCTGGGCGACAAGACCATGCTCGCCACCATCACGCTGGCCACCAAGTACGGCTGGTTCGGCACCTGGCTCGGGTCGACGCTCGGCATGGTCGCAGCGGACGCGCTGGCGATCCTGGTGGGCCGGATGCTCGGCCGGCACCTGCCGGAGCGGACCATCCGCTACGGCGCGGCGGTGCTGTTCGCCATCTGCGGCCTCTGGCTGATCTTCGAGGCGGTCTCCGAGCTGACGTGAGCGGAACCGACGTGAGTAGTGCGGCGGCGCCCGATGATCGGAGAGCGCATCGGTGGGTAAGTAGCCCGGGTGAGCGCCGTGGCGGTGACCGCCCGGCGGAGGACGAATCGGCACGACCGGGAGGTTCCGCCCATGAGCAGGCACGACGAGCCCAACGAGTACGGCTTCGCCGGGGGCGCCACCGCGCCGGAGCCGCCGCCGGGCGGGCGCGAGGACGAGCAGGACCGCGCCGAGCAGGTGGCCGTGCCCGGTGACGACCTCACCGCCCCGGCCGCCGAGGCGCTCGAGGAACCGGAGCGCAGGCGCGAGCCGCGCCCGGCCGAGCGCCGGCGCTGAGGCGTACCGCGCCGACCCGTTGCGGCGGACCAGCACCACCGAGGCCAGCAGCGCGGAGGTGAGCGAGCCGAGCAGTACCGCCACCTTGACGCCGTCCTCCTCCGGGCTGCCGGCGCCGAACGCCAGCTCGCCGATGAGCAGCGACACGGTGAACCCGATTCCGGCCAGCAGCGCCAGCCCGGCCAGGTCGGCCCAGGTGATCTCCTCGTCCAGTTCGGCCCTGGTGAACCGGGCGAGCAGGTACGTCGAGCCGAACACGCCGATCACCTTGCCGAGCACCAGCCCGGCGGCCACCGCGAGCACCACGGGGCTGGTGAGCACGCCGCCCAGGTCCACCCCGACCAGCGTCACCCCGGCGGCGAAGAAGGCGAAGACCGGTACGGCCAGGCCCGCGGAGACCGGCCGCCAGCGGTGCTCCAGCCGCTCGGCGAGACCGGGTGCGCCGTCGCGTCCGCGCAGCACCGGCACGGTGAAGCCGAGCAGCACGCCCGCCACCGTGGCGTGCACACCGGAGGCGTGCACCAGCGCCCAGGCGGTCACCGCGAGCGGGATCAGCGCCCACCACCAGGTCCGCCGCCGCTGCACGAGCAGCCCGAACGCGGCGATCGGCAGCAGCGCGGCGAGCAGCGGCAGCGGGTGGAACCCGTCGGTGTAGAAGACCGCGATGATGGTGATCGCGAAGAGGTCGTCGACCACGGCGAGGGTCAGCAGGAAGGCGCGCAGCCCCTGCGGCAGGTGGGAGCTGATGACGGCGAGCACGGCGAGCGCGAAGGCGATGTCGGTGGCGGTGGGGATGGCCCATCCGCGCAGGCCGGTGCCGCCGGCGCTGAGCGTCACCGCGAGGTAGACCAGCGCGGGCGCGATCATGCCGCCGAGCGCGGCGACCACCGGCAATGCGGCCCGCCGGGGGTCGCGCAGGTCACCGGCGACGAACTCGCGCTTGAGTTCCAGGCCGACCACGAAGAAGAAGATCGCCAGCAGCCCGTCGGCGGCCCAGGTGCGCAGGTCGAGGTCGAGGTGCAGGCCGGCGCCGCCGGGCCAGGGCACCCAGTGGCTCAGTTCGGCGTACGTGGCGCGCCACGGCGAGTTGGCCCAGATCAGGGCGAGCACCGCGCCGAGCAGCAGCAGGCCGCCGCCGACGGTCTCGGTGCGCAGCACGTCGGCCAGGAAGCGGGCCTCCGGCCAGGAGCGGCGGGACAGCAGGCGGGAGCGGTGCGGGGTGTGCTGGGGCATGCGGCGTCCGTTCGGAAGCTGGGGTCGGCGGAACCATCGCCGACCAGGCTTCCCGGCACACCTGGATCAACCCTAACGGGCGCCGCCACCGGCGGCGAGCCGAGCCGGCCGATGGGACGCCCGTCTCACCACCTGGGTGGGCGTCCCGTCGGCCGGCGGGTCAGCGCTGTCCGGGCAGGGCCGGCAGGGTGGCCCCGACCGGGTCGCAGAACGCGGCCATCCGCTTGATCAGCTCGTCCGGGTCGGCGTACGGGTCGAGCCCGCGCACCTCGTCCGGGTCCAGTTCGGGCACGGGGACGTGGGAGATGAGTGGGTGCAGCGGCCGGCTGTCCACCTCGTCGGCGCCGAACAGGTGCTCGTGCAGCTTCTCGCCCGGTCGCAGGCCGGTGAAGACGATCTCCGTAGGGCGGTCCGCCTCGGCGGCCAGCCGGCGCGCCACGTCGGCGATCCGGACCGGCTCGCCCATGTCGAGCACCAGCGCCTCGCCGCCCCGGCCGATCGTCGCGGCCTGGAGCACCAGGTGCACCGCCTCCTGCACGGTCATGAAGTAGCGGGTCACATCGGGGTGGGTGACGGTGATCGGCACCCCGGCCCGGATCTGCGCCTGGAACGCGGTGAGCACCGAGCCGCGGCTGCTGAGCACGTTGCCGAACCGGACGCTCAGGTATCGGCCGTCCAGGCGCTGCGCGTGGTAGGCGGTGAGCCGTTCGGTGATCCGCTTGGAGTAGCCGAGGACGCTCGCCGGGTTGGCCGCCTTGTCGGTGGAGATGTTCACGAACTCGGCGACATCCCGGCACGCCTCCAGCACGTTCAGCGTACCCAGGATGTTGGTCTTGATCGCCTCGCCGGGATGGCGCTGGAGCAGCGTGAGGTGCTTGAGCGCCGCGGCGTGGAACACCACGTCGGGCTGCCGGTCGGCGATCACCCGGGCGATGCCCTCGGCGTCGCGGATGTCGGCGAGGATCAGCTCCGGCCCGTCCAGCAGCGCGCGCCCGTGCAGGGACATCTGCAAGGCGTGCAGCGCGGACTCGTCCCGGTCGAGCATCATCAGCTCGTCCGGCTCGCAGCGGGCGATCTGCCGGCACAGTTCCGAGCCGATCGAGCCGCCGGCGCCGGTGACGAGCACCCGGCGCCCGGCCAGCCCGCCGCGCTCCACGCTCAGCTCCGCCACCCGGTGCGCGCGGCCCAGCAGGTCGGTGAGCTGGAGGTCGCGTACGTCGGTGGCGGCGACCGGGCGGTCGAGGACCTCGCGTACCGGCGGCAGGACCTTGAACGCCGCGCCGGCCTCCAGCGTGCGGGTCCGGACGTCGCGCAGCAGCTGCGGATCCGAGCCGCTCATCGAGAAGATGACTGTGCTCGCCCGGGTGGCACGGACGGCGGCGGCGATCTGTTCCCGGCCGCCGAGCACGCGCAGCCGCTCCAGCCGCAGTCCGCGGCTGTCGGGCGCGTCGTCGAGCAGGCCCACCGGCCGGTAGCTGCTGTCCGGGTCGTGCAGCAGCACCCGGACGAGCCGCTCGCTCGCCGCGTCCACCCCGTAGATCAGGCAGCGCTCGGCGTGTCGTGCGGCGGGCGGCCGGCGGTCGGCGTGGGCCCGCCAGATTCCCCGGGCGGTCGCCATCACCACGAGTGCGACCGAGCCGCCGATCAGCGGCGTGCTGGCCGGCACCGGGTGCTGCGTCCACGGCAGCAGGGCGACGAAACCGACGGCCGCGACGAGCGCGACGGTGGTGGCCAGGCCCTGCGCGTCGCCGGCGCTGCCGATCGGATACCGGCCGTAGAGCCGGGACCGCAGCAGCGTGAGCACGGCGTACAGCGCGGCGCAGGCCAGCGCCATGCCGAGCGTACGGGCGCTGGCGGCGGCGGTGAGGTCGAATTCGTACCGCGTCCAGGCGGCGCCGAGAAAACCTCCGCACCACGCGGCCGTGTCCAGCGTTAACAGGGAAAGGGTGGCGGCGCGGTGGGTGATCCGGCCGGCGGGTCGAACGGCTGTGATCGCGTCACGATCCATGGGCTGCCCTCTACGTCCTATCCGTATTGAAAGGATTAGACCGTCTGTGCCTGTTCGGTCGTTTACTGTCGTCCAGTCACGTAACGTCGTGAATAGGCGATTCGATCCTGGCACGGCGACTGGTGTTTTTAGGGGGCTTTCGTGCAGTTTCATCGGCAGACCGGCGTGTCGCGAGGGGGAGCGTGATGGACGTTCTCGGCTACCTGCGCCTGGTCCGACGCCACTGGTGGATCGTGCTGGTGACGGTGATGCTCGGTCTGGGCACCGCCGCGCTGGTGACGGTCCGGACGGCGCCTCGGTACGAGGCCTCGGTGACGTTCTTCGTCACCACGCCCAGCCAGGGGGTCACCGACGCCTACCAGGGCAGCCTCTTCCTCCAGCAGCGGGTGAAGTCCTACGGTGACCTGCTCACCAGCGACCGGCTGGCGCAGAGCGTGGTCGCCGACGCGCCGCTCGGCCTCACCGCCGACCAGGTGCGCAGCCGGATCCACACCACCGCCACGGCCGGCACGGTCCTGCTCCAGGCGACGATCACCGACACCGACCAGACCCGGGCGTTGAAGACCACCGAGACGCTCGCGACGAAGTTCACCGATCTGGTCCGCAAGGTCGAGACGCCGCCGGACGGCAAGGCCCCGCCGATCAAGATCGAGGTGGTCAGCGGTCCCCGCGTCACCTCCAACCCGGTCTCGCCGCAGCCCACCCGCAACCTGGTCCTGGGCGGTCTGCTCGGCCTGCTGCTCGGCGTCGGCCTCGCAGTGCTGCGCGGGGTGGCCGACGTCCGGATGCGCGACGGCGCCGGGCTGCAACGGGTGACCGGCAGTCCGCTGCTCGGCGAGATCCCGTACGAGACCGGCGCGCGGTCGGCGCCGCTGATCGTCGGCGACGCGGCCACCTCCGCCCGGGCCGAGGCGGTCCGCAAGCTGCGTACCAACCTGCGCTTCGTGGACGTGCACGAGCCGGCCCGGGTCATCGCTGTGACCAGCGCGTTGCAGGGCGAGGGCAAGACCACGATGGCCTGCAACACCGCCATCGCGCTGGCCGAGGCGGGCTGGCGGGTGCTGCTGATCGACGCCGACCTGCGCCGCCCCAAGGTCGCCGACTACCTCGGGCTCGACGGCGGCGTCGGCCTCACCGACGTGCTCGTCGGCGACGTCCAGGTCGGTGACGTGGTGCAGCGCTGGGGGGAGAAGTCCCTGCTGGTGCTGCCCAGCGGCGCCACCCCGCCCAACCCGAGCGAGCTGCTCGGCTCCAAGTCCATGGCGGACCTGCTGGTCGCGCTGCGGGACTCGGCGGACATCGTGGTCATCGACACCGCGCCGCTGCTGGCGGTCACCGACGGCGTGGTGGTGGCCGTGCAGGCCGACGGCGCGCTCCTGGTCACCCAGCAGGGGCGTACCTCCCGCAGCCAGGTCGCGGCGGCGGCGCACGCGCTCAGCTCGGTCTCGGTGCGCCTGCTCGGCTGCGTGCTGAACATGGCCAAGGTGGCCAAGTCGGACGCCTACCAGTACGAGGCGTACAAGGTGGTCGTGCCGCCAGCGGCGCCCTCCGTACCGGCCGACCGGGCCGGCACCCGGCGGGGCGCGAAGGCCGTGGGCGACCGGACGCAGGAACTCACCCGGCTGTCGCGATGAGTGCGAGCACGGGCCGGATCGACCGCTCGATCTCCTCGGCACAGCGCCGGAAGTCGGCGGGCGAACCGCCGATCGGGTCGCGCAGGTCCTCCGCGTCGGGGGCGGCGGGTTGCAGCCGCCCCCGGGCGCGGACCGCGGCCGACACCGCTGCCCGCAACGGCGTGCCCGCCTCCGCCTCGGCGGGGCGGGCCTCGGCCGCCAGCCGGGCGAACTGCCGCAGCGTGAACGTCCGGGTCAGCGCGGCCGGCGCCAGCGAGGTGCAGGCCGAGCGTTGCCGGCGGGTCGCGGTCAGCACCAGCGCCGCCCCGGTCAGGTGCTCGGCGCGCAGCCGGCGGGTGCGGAAGGCCGCCGGGTCCGCGCCGGTGGCCGCTGTCACCTCGACCGCGTACGGGTGCATGGCAGCACCGTCGATCGCGTCGGTCCCCGCGCTGGCCACCGCCAGCGGCAGGCCGGCCAGCATCCGGCGGGCGATGAACTCCGCCATCGGTGACCGGCACATGTTCGCGTGGCAGACGAAGAGCACCTCGTCGACCATCTGCACCCCTCTCGTCGGCACGGTCGCGACGGAGGGTGCCGCGACGGCGTTCTTCCGGCGGTCGCGGCCGGACGCAGAGGGGATGCGGGAATGGTACGCGCTGCGGTGCCCGGCCGTCCGGAAAGCCGCGCCGGGAGCGCGGTCATGAGGGTCGGCATCCTCACCTACCACTTCCCGCCGGAGCCGGCGTTCGTCCCGGGCAGCCTGGCCGAGGAGCTGGTGGCCCGGGGCCACGAGGTACGGGTGCTCACCGGCTTCCCGGACTACCCGGGCGGCCACGTCTATCCCGGCTGGCGGCAGCGCTGGCGGCACCAGACGCACAGCGAGCGGCTGACCGTGCGCCGGGTGCCCCGGTACGCCGCGGGCGACGGTTCCGCCCGTGCCCGCGCCGCGAGCTGGCTCTCCTTCGCCGGTAGCGCCGCGCTCGCCGGCCGGGGCCTGCTGCGCGACGTCGACGTGCTCTACGTCTACGGCCATCCGGCGGTCACGTTCGCGGCCACCGGGCTGCTGCGGCTGCTCGGCCGTACGCCGACCGTGCTGCACGTGCAGGACGTGTGGACGGAGCGGGACGGGCGCTCGGCGCAGGACAGCGGGTGGCCGGCGCGGCTGGAGGCCGCCACCCGCCGCCTCTACCGGGAGTCGGCGGTGGTGGCTGTCGGTTCGCCGTTCATGGCGGATCTCGTCCGCGCCGGTGGGGCCGACCCGGCCCGGGTGCGCGCCGCGCCGAACTGGACCGACGAGCGGATCTTCCGGCCCACCCAGGCCGGTCCGGCCGTGCGGCGGCTGGTCCGCCGGGACGACCGCTGCGTGGTGATGCACGCCGGGACGATCGGCGGGCGCCAGGATCTGGAGACGGCGGTCCGCGCGGCGGCGGCGCTCGGCGACCGGATGGATCTGGTGCTCGTGGGTTCGGGTCCGCAGGAGCGGCGGGTGCGAGGGCTCGCCGCCGACCTCGGCGCGGACAACGTCCGGTTCCTGGAGCGACGGTCCGCGGTGGACATGCCGCAGCTCTACGCCGCCGCCGACTACCAGCTCGTGGCCCAGCGCGACCTGCCGGAGCTGCGTGGCCGGGTGCCCGGCAAGCTCCAGGCCGCGCTCTCCTGCGCCGCGCCGGTGGTCGCCTCCGCGGCGGGGGAGACGGCGGAGGTGGTGGAGCGGGCCCGCGCCGGTCTGTCCTGCCCGCCGGAGGACTGGGCGGCGCTGGCCGACCGCTTCTGGCTGGCCGCCGCCATCCCGCCGGCCGCCCGGCTCGACATGGGCAGGCGGGGACGTGACGCGTACCTGCGGGACATGTCGATGCGGGCCGGTGTGGACCGGATCGAGGCGCTGCTGCACGAGGCGGCCGAGCGACCGTCGAACCGAACAAAGTTCGCACACAGCAGTTAAATCGCCAGAGTATCGAATAACGCCCCGAACAGGCACTTTTTCATGCTAAAAAGCACTCGATCGCGAATTGTGTCTGATTCGACCGACGCATAGGGGGAATCCGTGAGCGGACCTGGTGCCACGCCCGTCCGGCGGCGCCGCTCGCGACGGCGCCGGCGCACCCGGGTCCGCCGGATCCTGCTGACCGGGCTGGTCGTCGTGTCGGTGCTGCTCAGCGCCGGTGGCTGGGTCGCGTTCCGGGGCTGGCAGGCCCGCGCTCACCTGGTGAACGCCGCCGGGCTGGCCCGGGAACTCAGCGCCCAGGTGCTCGACGGCGACGTGGCCCGGGCCCAGCGCACGCTCGCCGCATTGCAGGAGCAGGCCGCCGCCGCGCGCGGCGAGACCGGGGATCCGGTGTGGTGGGTCGGCCAGCAGACGCCGTACGCGGGGGACAACCTCGCCGCGGTGCGGCAGATCTCGGTGGCGGTGGACGATCTGGCCCGGCTGGCGTTCCCCACGCTGCTGCGCGTCGACCTCGCCTCGCTGGTGCCGAAGCAGGGCAAGCTGGATCTGGCCCGCCTGCGCGCCGTCTCGGCCGAGGTCTCCGCCGCCGACCAGGCGGTACGCCGGACCGCCGACCGGCTGCGGCAGGTGCCCACCGGTGACCTCGTGACGCAGGTACGCGACGCGGTCACCGCGCTGCGCGCCGAGCTGGACCAGCTCGGCGAGCTGACCTCGGCGGCTGACCGCGGCGCCCGGCTGCTGCCGCCGCTGCTCGGCGCGGACGGACCGCGCAGTTATCTGCTGGTCTCGCAGAACCCGGCCGAGCTGCGCGCCACCGGTGGCATGTTCGGCGCGTACGCCGTCCTGCGCGCCGAGGGTGGGCGGATCCGCCTCGTGAAGCAGGGCAGCTCGTCGGACCTGCGCTTCTTCGACCCGCCACTCAAGGTCGACGCGGAGGCGCAGCGGCTCTGGGGCGAGCTGCCGGGCATCTATCCGGCGGACGTGAACCTCAACCCGGACTTCCCGGCCGCCGCCGCGCTCTACCGGGACATGGTGCGCCGCCGGACCGGCACCACTGTGGACGGGGTCCTGGCGGTCGACCCGGTGGTCCTGTCGTACCTGCTCGGCGTCGTGGGTCCGGTGAACGTGCCGGACGGGCCGTCGCTGGGCGCCGCCACCGCCGTACGGACGCTCCTCAGTGACTCGTACCGGGACCTGGACACGAAGGACCAGGACGAGTACTTCACCAAGGCCGCCTCGGGCGTCTTCGACACCCTGTTCACCAAGACGGTCGACCCGCGCGCACTTTTGACCGTTTTTACCCGTTCAATCAATGAACGTCGGATATTGTTCTGGAGTGTCCGATCTGAGGAGCAACGCGCAATGGCCGGCAGCCGACTGGCCGGTCAGCTCCCGGAGAAGGACTCCGTGCCGACTGTCGGCGTGTTCCTCAACGACGGCAGCGGCGCGAAGCTCGGCTACTACCTCAGGTTCTCGGCCACCGTGACGGTCGGCGAATGCCACCCGGACGGGCGCCGTGAGCTGCGGCTGCGGGTCACGGTGCACTCCACCGCCCCGAAGTCGGGCCTGAGCAAGTCGGTCACCGGGCTTGCTCTGGCCGGCGACAAGTACACCGCACGCACTTTCGTCTCCGTCCACACGCCCACCGGCGGCGCCGTGCTCACCGGCCGGCTGGACGGGCGGGACACCGCGATGGGCAGTGGCACCCACGGCCGCCGCCAGGTTGCGGTGGCGAACGTGGAGACGCGCCCGGGGCAGACCCGGACGCTCGACGTCACGGTGCTCACCGGCAAGACCGGCGCCGGGACGGCCGAGCTGGTGCACACGCCCACCGTCACCCCATGGACCACCCAAGTAGTCAACGCACCAAGCTGTGAACAGTAGGAGGGAAACCATCATGCGGCTATCCCGCATCATCATGGCGCTCACGGTGGGCCTGGCCGTAGCGGCCGTGCCGACCGCGGCCGGGGCGGCGCAGCCGCAGCCCCCGGTCTACCCGCCCGAGGTCGCGTCGCTGACCGTCTCACCGACCACCATCCGGCTCGGCGAGACGTTCACCCTGCGGGGTTCGAACTTCGCGCCGAACGAGTCGGTGCGGATCGACGTGGCGATCTCGGGCCTGCCCGCGGCCGCCCCGGCCGAGGGGACCGCGCGGCGCAGCGACGGCAGCACGGTGGCGATGGCGCCTGTCGCCTATACGCCCAACCGTGCCCAGCCGCAGCCGGCGCCGACCACGTTCACCGTGACGGCCGACGCCAGCGGCAACTTCACCGTCACCTACCGGCCGACCCGGCCGGGCCGGTACACGTTCACCGCCACCGGTCTGACGTCCGGACGGATCGCCAGCGCCACCGGCACCGTCCTGCCGCCGCGGCCGACCCGGCCGCCGCACAAGGGTGGACTGCCGGTCACCGGTGACAGCATCGGCACGCCGCTGAAGCTCGGTGGAGGCCTCGCCGCCGCCGGTGCGGTGCTGCTCCTGGCCTCCATGGCCTGGCGCCGCCGTCGCCTCGGCTGATCCGAGGCGCGCCGGGGACGACCCGGCTCGATCGTGAGTGCCCGCCGGACCCGGTCCGGCGGGCACTCACGTGTCCGGCCGACACGACACAATGAGCCATGGACGCGACACCGTGGACCGACCAGGCCGGCCTGCTCACGCTGCCCGGGGGTGCCACCGTGCGCGGACGCCGGGTCGCCGAGCCCGGTTCGCCCGCCGACTTCGCCCTGCTGCTGGCGCCCGGTCCCGAGCCGGAATGGCCGGTCCGGCGGGTCCGCTGGCCCGACTTCTGGATCCCGGCCGACCGCGCCGACGCCCTCGACGCGCTGCGGGAGGCGTGGCGGCGCGCGTACGCGGGGGAGCGGGTCGAGGTGGCCTGTCACGGCGGCGTCGGGCGCACCGGCACCGCACTCGCCGCGCTCGCCGTGCTGGACGGGCTGCCGCCCGCGCGGGCAGTGGCCTGGGTCCGCTCCCACTACCACCGGCGCGCGGTGGAGACGCCGTGGCAGCGGTGGTGGCTGCGCGGCGTGCGCTGACATCCCGGCCGGTCACCCACCGGGAGCGTCCGGTCGGCGCGGCGTCACGACACCGGTGAGCCGTCCCGACCTGATCATCGGGCTCGGTAGGGTGCCTTCTCATGAGAGCCCGGGCTGGTGCTCGCCGGCGCGCTCTACCGGGGTGCGGCCAGCGGGGCCGGCGAC
>NZ_LEKG01000076.1:0-32881 GCF_001029515.1 Micromonospora sp. RV43
GGGCTGCTCTTGCGGCTGTGCGCAGGCGCAGCAGGCCCGCCGCCACCGCGCCGGCGCCTGTCGCCAGGCCGACCACCACGAGCACCCGGACCAGCACGGCCGGGCCGGCGGCCGGGGGGATCGCGCGGGACAGCGCGGCCAGGTTCGTCGCCCCGGCGAACAGCGTGAGGCAGGCGCCGGCGAGCGCCAGCACGAAGTCGGCGGCCGGGCGGCGGGCCAGCGCGTACCCGCCCGCCGCGAGCGCGCCGAGCCCGGTGAGCAGCGTCCACACCTGGCCGGTGACCAGTTCGGCGAGCGTTCCGCCGACGCCGGGGGTACCGGTGTCCAGCGCGCGGGCGACGGTGAGCGCCACCGTGGCGGCGCCGCCCAGAGCGAGCAGAGCGCCGACCGCGCGCAACGCCCGCACCCCGGCGGCGGTGCCACCAGGCGCCAGCCCGGCCGCGCCGATCAGCAGGAAGCCCAGCGTGGCGGCAACCCACCAGGGGTACGGGTCGGGCGGCGGCACCCAGTCCAGCGTGCCGCGTACGGCTCCGGTGGTGTCACCGGCGCGCAGCGGCACCGCCCAGTCGCGTACCCGGTGCTCCCGGTCCGGGTCGGCGGCGACGGCGGCCGGCGGAGCCTCCTCCCGCCACAGCGTGCGCTGGTCGTGCCAGCGGGCGGTGGGGCCGTCGTCGATCCGCCGCCAGTCGGGCGCGGCGGCCGGGTTCGCCTCGGCCGGCAGCCGGGTCTCCCCGGCCAGCGTCCGGTTCAGGTACGAGGCGGGGGAGCGGGTGTTCTCGTACACGCCGCCCGGGCCGATGCGCAGGTACGGCTCACCGGAGTAGCCGAGCACTGTGACCTCGGCGCCGGTGTCGTTCGTCAGCTCCAGCCGCGCGCCGGCCTCCACCATGCGCGCGGTGAGTCCGGGCCGGTCGGGGTCGACGCCGCTGATCGTGGCGCGGTAGTCGGTGCCGTCGGGCGCTTCCGCGCCGTGCGCGGCGGCCGGCGCGGCGAGCGTGAGCAGTGCGGTGGCCGCGACGGCGAGCACCAGCGCGGCCCGGCGCAGGGGTGCGATCACTTGCCGGCCGCCTCCACCGCCGACTTGATCCCCTCGGGGCTGCGGTCCTGGAGCTCACTGCCGTTGACCTTGATGGTCGGGGTGCTGGTCACGCCGGACTTGCTCGCCTCGTCGGTGACGTGCTCGGTCCACGACCGGTACGTGCCGTCGGAGACGCAGGAGGCGAACTCGTCCCGGTTCAGCCCGACGCCCGCGCCGATGTCGACGAGTTCGTCGTTGCTGAGCCCGGCGCCGCCCTCCGGCGGCTGCTTGGCGAAGAGCTGGTCGGTGAACTCGCGGAACTTGCCGCCCTGCGCGGCGCAGCCGGAGGCGGCCGAGGAGCGGGTCGAGTATTCCGTGGTGGAGAAGCGGTTGAGGAACGCCACCGGGTGGAACACCAGCTTGGCCTTGCCCTCGCTGACGAGCTGGTTGAGCGTCTCGCCGTTGATCTGCTGGAACTGCTTGCAGGCCGGGCAGAGGTAGTCCTCGTACAGGTCGATGGTGACCGGCCCGGTGCCGAGCACGATGCCGGTGCCGGTGTCGTTGGCCCCGGGCGGGGCGGTGAACTCGTCGGACTTCTGGCTGGAGTACACCGCCCAGCCGATGCCGCCGGCGATGACGAGCACCAGCACCGCGGCGATCGAGGTCCAGAGCGTCCGCTTGCGCCGCTTCTCCCGGGCGATCTGCTCGCGTACGACCCGGGCCGCGTCCTTGCGCCCCTTGCGACTACTCATCGGTGTCCTCCACGGTGTCGTCGCCCGCCAGCCACCCGTCCACGGAGAACGGGGTGCGGGGCCAGATCAGCAGGAACCCGGCGAGTACCAGGAACCCGAGGTCCCGGAGGATCTCCGGGAGGTAGCTGGGCGTCTGGCCGGCGGCGAGCTGCCCGCCGCTGCCGAAACACCCGCAGTCGATGGCCAGGCCACGGGCCCAGGCCGAGGCGATGCCGGCGATGAAGACCACGAGCAGTGCCGCTGACACGCCGGCGCTGATCCGGGTGGCGAGCCCGGCGAGCAGCAGGACGCCCAGGGCCAGCTCGACGAACGGCAGCGCCGCGCCGATCACAGTGGCCACGTCGTACGGCATCACCTGGTACGCGTTCACGGCCCGGCCCGAGGCGGCCAGGTCACCGACCTTGGTGCCGCCGGCGATCAGCCACACGGCTGCCAGTCCGAGGCGGGCCGCGACGCCGAGCCAGGGCCGCAGGGTCGGCCAGCGGCCGGCCCGGGAGGGGGAGGGGGTCACAGTCATTCGTCGTCCGAGCGCCACGAAAGGTTCCCGCTATCCGGCCAGTGTGTCGCCGACGGCGTCGACCAGTTCGTCGCGGGCGCGGGCGACCCGGGAGCGGATGGTGCCCACCGGCACCCCCTCCACGTCGGCGGCCTCGGCGTACGACAGGCCGAGCAGTTGGGTGAGCACGAACGCGGAGCGCCGCTCGGCTGGTAGCCGGCGGACCAGGTCGGTGGCGCCGAGCTGCCCGGCGGGGTCCGGGTACGGGCGGTCGGTGGCGGCCTGGGCGGCGAGCCGCGCGTCGAGCCGGCGGCGGCGCACCACGGTGCGCAGGTGGTCGGCGCAGGCCCGCCGGGCGATGCCGAGCAGCCAGGTCCGGACGCTGGAGCGCCCCTCGAAGCCGGACAGCGCCCGGAACGCCCGCAGGTACGTCTCCTGGGTCAGGTCGTCCGCGCTGTCCGGGTCGACGAGCGCGGCGGCGAAGCGCCACACCTCGGCCTGGGTGGCCCGGACGAAGGCGGCCTGCGCGTCGCGGTCCCCGTCGCGGGCGGCCAGCGCCCAGCCGGTGGCCGCGTCCCGGGCAGCGTCGGACGCCGACTCGGGGCGGTCGGCGGCGGTGTCGCGCGGGCCGGGGATCACGTCACCCGAGGTTACGCGGCGTACCTGGAGGGGACAGGGTCCTTCGACCCATTCCGTGGTCCCGCACACGCCGGGAACTTTTTCCGCCGGCCGTCCGACTACCCTCCCATGACCTCCGAGCAGGCCCGGCGTGGCGCGCGCCGCCGCACCGGGCGGGCGCTCGGTCACGCCTGCCGGAGACCGGCTCGCCGGACCCGCCCCGGTTCGGGAAACATTGCGGTCATGACTGCTGCCGTACGCCGCCCGTCCCGGGTCGTCGCCGCCCGCTCCGGGGCCGTCGCCGGGCTGCTGCTCCTGCTGGTCGCCCTGCTGCTCACACCGGCCACCCCGGCCGCCGCCCACGCGGTGCTGGTGAGCAGCAGCCCGGCCGCCTCCGCCGTGGTGCCCGAGGCGCCCGCGCAGGTGGTGATCACGTTCAGTGAGGGCGTCCGCAAGGTGCCCGGGAAGGTACGGGTGATCGCCCCCGACGGCTCGCGGGCCGACCGGGGCGAGCCGACGTTCCAGGGCGCCGAGGTCACCATCCCGGTGGACCCGTCCGGCGGCCGCGGCACCTACCTGGTCAGCTACCGGGTCATCTCGGCCGACAGCCACCCGGTCTCCGGCGCCTTCACCTACTCCGTCGGCGCGCCGTCGGAGCCGCCCACCGACAGCGGCTCGGACAACCGGGCGAACCCGGTCACCGAGAACGCGGTGAAGGTGGCGAAGTACGCCGGCTACACCGGCTTGCTGCTGCTCGTCGGCCCGGCGCTGGTGCTCGCCGCGCTCTGGCCGCGCCGGCTGTCCCGCCGGGGACCGGCACGGCTGGCCTGGACCGGGCTGGGCCTGCTGGCGGTGGCCACGGTGGCCGAGGTGTGGCTCCAGGTGCCGTACGTCAACGGCGGCGGCCTGTTCGACGTGACCGGGTCCGGCCTGGGCGACGTGCTGGGCAGCGCCTACGGCACCACGCACCTGGTCCGGCTGGGTCTGCTCGCCGCGGCGGCGTTCCTGCTCCGGCCGCTGTTCGCCGGTCCGATCGGCCGTACCGACGGGATCATCCTGGCGGTCCTCGGCGGCGCGGCGCTGTTCACCTGGCCGCTGGCCGGGCACGCGGCGGCCTCGCCCGCGCCCGCGGTGTCGGTGGTGGTGGACGCGGTCCACCTGGGCGGCATGGCCGTCTGGCTGGGCGGCCTGGTGATGCTCGCGGTGTTCCTGCTGCGCCGGGCCGACGAGCGCGAGCTGGACGCGATCCTGCCGATCTGGTCCCGCTGGGCCGCGCTCGCGGTGGCCGCGCTGCTGCTGGCCGGCACCGTGCAGGGTCTGATCGAGGTGGCCAGCCTGCAGGCGCTGTTCGACACCACGTACGGCCGGCTCCTGCTCGCCAAGATCGTGCTGTTCGCGCTGGTGATCGGCGTGGCCGCGTACTCCCGGGCGCTGGTGCGGCGGCGGGTCGCCGCCGGGCGGCCGGGCGCGATGCGGCGGGCCGTGGTGGCCGAGCTGGTGATCACGGCGGTGGTGCTGGGCGTGTCGGCGACGCTCGTGCAGACCACCCCGGCGCGGACCGCCGCCGCGAACGTAACGGGAACCGAGCAGGGCTACTTCTCCACCACGCTGAGCAGCCCGATCTACTCGCTGGAGGTCCAGCTGGACCCGGCCGAGACCGGCAACAACTCGATGCACCTGTACGCCTACACCAAGGACAGCCGCCCCCAGCCGGTGCAGGAGTGGAAGGTCACCGCCGCGCTGCCGTCGGCCGGGATCGAGCCGATCACCGTCCCGCTGCTGCCGCTGAGCGACAACCACGCCACCGGCGAGGTCAACCTGCCGGCCCGGGGCGACTGGCAGTTGCGCATCACCGTCCGCACGACCGACATCGACCAGGCCACGGTGACCGCCACCGTGCCGATCAAGTAACGGAAGGTCCCATCTGATGATCCGTCTCCGGCGCCCCGCGACGATCGCCGCGCTGACCCTCACCGCCGTCGCCACGGCTGTGCTCGGCCTGGCCGGTCCGGTCTCGGCGCACGTCACGATCAACCCGGCCGAGGCCAAGCAGGGCGGCTACGGCCGGTTCGCGTTCCGGGTGCCGAACGAGAGCGACACGGCGTCGACAGTCAAGGTCGAGGTGAACCTGCCGGAGAACGCCCCGGTCGGCTCGGTCTCCACCATGCCGGTGGCGGGCTGGACGGTGGCGGTGGAGAAGCGCAAGGTCGACCCGCCGATCGAGGTGCACGGCAGCCAGCTCACCGAGGCGGTCTCCAAGCTGACCTTCACGGCCGCGCCGAACGGCGGCGTGAAGCCGGGCGAGTTCCAGGAGTTCCCGGTGTCGATGGGCCCGCTGCCGCAGGCCGACACGATGGTGTTCAAGGTGCTCCAGACGTACTCCGACGGCAACGTCTCCCGGTGGATCGAGGAGCCGACGCCGGGCGCGGAGGAGCCGGAGAACCCGGCGCCGGTGCTCAAGCTCGCCGCCGCGGCGCCCGCCTCGGCGGGCGCGAGCGCGCCGGCCGCCGCCGCGGCCGACGACGACGATGACGACGACGCAGGCTCCGGCGCGGCCGTCGCCCTCGGCGTGGCCGGCCTGGTCGCCGGACTGGGCGGCCTGGCCCTCGGCGGCCTGGCGTTCGCGCGTACCCGGCGGGAGCCCGCCGCGAAGTCCTGAACGTGAGCGACGCACCGGCCCGGCGGAACGATCCGCCGGGCCGGTCGCCGTCCCGGACGGGTGCCGCCGATATCCGGCGATCGGCCGACGCGCGTCGGTAAGGTCGGCCGGGTAGTTGGCTACCGAGAGGGACGACGCGAATGCGTTTCGTGCGCACGATCGCCGGCATGGTGCTGCTGGCGTTGGGGATTCCGGCGCTGCTGGCAGGCGGAGGTCTCTGGCTCGCCGCCCGGCACGCCGGCCCGGACGGCGGCTTCGACGCCCGGTTCGAGCCGGTCCGCACGCCCGCCCGCGCGGTGCTGGTGACCGACGTGGACGCGTTGCTGCGCGCCGACCTGCCGCTGGCGCGCACCGGGCAGGCCCGGCTGCACCTGACCGCGCGGGACGACGACGGCCCGGTCTTCCTCGGCCTCGCCCCGACCGACCAGGTGCGAGGGTGGCTGGCCGACGTCCCGCACAGCACCGTGCGCCGCGTGGCGGTCACCCGGGGCCCGCTGCCGGTCGACCTGGACCCGGCCACCGCCGGCACCGGCGCCGCCGTGCCGATGACTCAGCCCTTCTGGGTACGCGAGGGCGTCGGCTCCCTGGAGTGGAGCCCGGCGGAGCTGTCCGGCCGGTCGCTGAGCCTGGTCGTCATGCGCGTGGACGGCGCGGACGGGCTCGACCTGCGGATGCGTGCCGAGTTGCGGGCCGGGTGGTTCCCCGGGCTGGCGTGGGCGCTGCTGGCCGGCGGGACGCTGCTGGTAATCCTCGCCGTGGTGGTGCTGCTGCGCCCGCTGCGGCCGCGCGAGGTGGTCTTCGTGGTCGAGCCGGACCAGGTGCCGGTGCTGGCCGGGCGTCTCGGCGTCACCTCGCTGAGCGGGCTGGGCCGCCAGCCGGGCCCGGCGTCGCGACCCGAGCGGCACCTGGTGGCAGTGGGCTCCGGGCCCGGTGGGCGGACCCGCGCGGCGATCGCGCCGCCCAGCCGGTGCCCCGACGGCCGGGACTGACGACGAGAACCCGAACGGCCCTCCGCGCTGCCGACGCGGAGGGCCGTTCTTCACCGGGGGATCGGTGCTACCTGGGAGAAAACTGAGGTAGTTGATACCAGATTAGCGCTGATCGCCTTTTGTTGCGAGGTGTGTCCGTTCAGTCCCGGTCATCGGTTTCTCGTCCGCGTGCCGACGGATCGGCAGCGCCGCGAGCACCAGCAGGCTCAGCAGGACGTACATGTTGCGGACCACGAAGTCGACCGGGTCGTCCGTGTGCACGATGGCGGTGCCCCAGTCCTGGAACGTCACCAACCCGTACACGATCGGCAGGCCGACGACGGCGGCCAACGCGAAGAGGCCGCCGCGACGGCGGGCCCCGGCGGGCGTCGCCGGATCGGCGTCCAGTGCCGCGTCGACGAGCACCACCACCGCGGGAATGAACCAGTACAGGTGGTGGATCCAGGTGATCGGGCTGACCAGCCCGCCCACCAGCCCGGTCAGGGTGAGACCCACCAGCGCGTCCCCCGCCCGGGCCGCGCGCGCCGCCCGCCACAGGCCGAACGCGGCCACCGCCAGCGCGAGCAGCAGCCACAGCAGCCGGTCCGGCTCGGCCGGCGCAGTCAGGCGGCTGAGCAGCCCGAACAGCGACTGGTTGCCGGTGTAGTCGGGGCGGCCCACCCGGTCGGTCACCCACAGCTCGTGAGTCCAGAAGCGCCACGAGTCGCCCGGCGCGACCGCCGCCGCCAGCAGCGTGGCCACCGCCGCTGTCACCGCCGCCACGGCCGCCGCCCGCCACTTCCGGGCGGCGAGCAGGTAGAGCACGAAGATGCCGGGAAAGAGCTTGAGCGCCGCCGCCAGTCCCACGCCCACGCCGGCCCAGCGCCGGCCCTGCGGTACGGCGAACAGCAGGTCGCCGAGGATCAGCACCACGAGCAGCATGTTGATCTGCCCGAGCGTGATCGTCTCCCGGGTGCTCTCCACCGCCAGCACCAGCAGCACGGCGACGGTGAGGCCGAACCCCCGCGGCAGGTCGTGCCGCCGCAGCACCGGCAGTACCAGCCAGCGCGTGGTTACCACCACCGCGGCCACTGTCAGCACCGCGAAGGCGGCGATGGCCACCCCGAGCCGCAGATACCCGAACGGCGCCAGGAGCAGCGCCGCGAACGGCGGATAGGTGAAGTAGAGCGCGCCCTGCACCCGGTCCGGCTGGACGTAGTCGTAGAGCGGGTGCCCGGCCGCCCACCAGTCCATCGCCGACATGTAGATCTTCTGGTCGTAGTAGTCGTGCCGCAGGTTGCGCAGGTAGGGCGCCGGCATGATCGCGATCAGCGCCAGCACCACGACCACCCGGCGGGCCGTACGCCCGCCCGCGTCGTCACGGGGGACGCCGGGTGGGGCGACGGGTTCGGCTGGCACGCAGGAAACCCTAGCGGTCCACCTCGGCCGCCGGGCCGAGGCGCGGGCGCGTCGGCGGCGCGTAGTCTGTTCCGGTGGCTGATCTTCTCGTCTGGATCGACTGTGAGATGACCGGGCTCGACCTGCGGCGGGACGCCCTGATCGAGGTCGCCGCGCTCGTCACCGATCCCGACCTCAACGTGCTCGGTGACGGCGTGGACGTGGTGATCCACGCCGACGACGAGGCGCTCGACGGCATGCCGGAGATCGTGCGGACCATGCACGCCAAGTCCGGCCTCACCGAGGAGGTACGCCGTTCCACGGTGACGCTGGCCGAGGCCGAGGACATGGTGCTCGACTACGTGACCAGCTACGTGAAGGACCCGCGTACGGCCCCGCTGTGCGGCAACTCGATCGCCACCGACAGGGGTTTCCTGGCCCGCGACATGACCCGGCTCGACGCGCACCTGCACTACCGGATGATCGACGTGTCCTCGATCAAGGAGCTGTGCCGGCGCTGGTACCCGCGGGTGTACTTCGGGCAGCCGCAGAAGGGCCTGGCCCACCGGGCGCTCGCCGACATCCGGGAGAGCATCCGCGAGCTGGAGTACTACCGGCGGACCGTGTTCGTGCCGCTGCCGGGGCCGGACGTCGAGGCCGCGAAGGCGATCGCCGCCCAGCTCTGACGCCCCGGCCGAACCCGGTGGACGGGGTCGGCCGGAGTGTGGCTATGATTAGTCCGCGCACCGCCCGGGTGACCGGAGCGGCGAGCATGGTGGCTGTAGCTCAGTTGGCAGAGCACCGGGTTGTGGTCCCGGTTGTCGTGGGTTCAATTCCCATCAGTCACCCCAAACACGAAGCCCCCTCCTCCGGGAGGGGGCTTCGTCGTATGCGTGGGTCAGGGGGTGGGCTCGACGCTCGGCGTACCGGCGTCCGGCGTGGTGTCGTCCGACGGCGGCTCGTACGGCAGGGCGCTGCCCTTGACGTACTCGTCCCAGCTCATGTTCCAGTCGGTCCAGCCGTTGCCGTTCTGGAGCTTGCGCTCGGTGCCCTTGACGGTGATCGGGTCACCGATGCGGGTGTTGGCGAACAGCCAGTTGCCTTCCTTCATCGAGACGTTGACGCAGCCGTGCGACACGTTCGTGCGGCCCTGCACGCCCTCGGACCAGGGCGCGGCGTGGATGAACTCGCCGCCCCAGGTGAGCCGCTGGGCGTAGTCGATCTCGGTGCGGTAGCCCTCCTCCGGGCCCAGCTCCTCCAGGGTGTCGAAGACCGTGTGCCGGAGCTTCTCGATCACCACCATGGTGCCGCTGGAGGAGGGGGT
The DNA here is from genome assembly GCF_001029515.1 of Micromonospora sp. RV43. Taxonomy (NCBI): domain Bacteria; kingdom Bacillati; phylum Actinomycetota; class Actinomycetes; order Micromonosporales; family Micromonosporaceae; genus Micromonospora; species Micromonospora sp. RV43. The sequence continues at coordinate 9,234 of NZ_LEKG01000076.1, forward strand.
GCTCTTCTTGCCCAGGCTCACCGGGATGGTCTTGACCACCTTGCCGTCGCGGGTGACAGTCATCCGCTTGGTGCGGTTGTCGACTGTCATCACGAACGACGGGCCGATCTTGACGTCGACGCTGAGGTCGGCGCGGCCGTACCAGCCGCCGCCCAGCGGCAGCCCGCCCGCCTGCACCTTGTAGCTGACCGTGCTGTTGGCCTTCCAGAACGTCTTGGGCCGGTAGCGCACCTCGGTCGGGCTCACCCAGTGCCAGATGCCCTCCTGGGCGGGCTTCGAGGTGACAGTCATCCGGCGCTGGATGTCGTCGCGGTAGTCCTCCGGGATGGCCCGGCCGAACTTCACGATCAGCGGCATGGCCACGCCCACGACCTGGTTGTCGCCCAGGAAGCTGGTGACCCGGATCTGCTTGGCCGGCTTCGCCATCGTGGTGAACGTGCTGGTCGCGGTGGCGGGCTTGCCGTCGTCGCCGGTCGCGGTGACGGTCGCCGTGTACGTCTGCCCGTACTCCAGGGCCGAGGACGGCAGCCAGCTCGCGCCGTCCGCCGCGAGCGTGCCGTCGACGACCTTGCCGGCGGCGTCCTTCAGCTCGACTGTGGTCTCCTGCGCCTCCTTCGTGGTGAAGGTGATGGCGGTGGACGCGGGCACGTCCCTGGCGTCGGCGGCGGGCTCGCTGATGGTGGCCGCCGCCTTCGGGGCCTTCTCGCCCTCGTCGCCGCCGCCCTGCCAGCTCGACGGCTTGTCGCCGCCGCCGCTGGTGCAGGCGGTCAGGGCCATCGCGGCGGCGAGCAGCCCGGCCGCCAGCGCACGGCGGCGGCCGACGCGTCGGGCGCTCGCGCCCCGGATCGGTTCGTCCTGGCCAGCTCGCATGAGTCCCTCACAAAGTGATGCCGTGCCCCGTCGTCTCTGGTCAGACGCGCCGGAGCGGGTACGCGTTGCCGGACGTGAAACGGAACACCCTGCGCGGGTGTAACGATTCCGCCGTCGTCCGGCGCTTTGTCGGAGGTGGCATGTCCGACCACGTTACGCCGGTCAGAACGGCGCCGGCTGCCCGCCCTGCGGAACCGGCAGCGCGCTGCCGGCGACGAACTGCGACCAGCTCATGCTCCACGCCGTCCAGCCGTTACCAGGGGCCAGGCGGCGTTCGGTGCCCTTCACCGTGATCGGGTCGCCCACCATCGTCTTGCCGAACAGCCACCGGCCGTTGGCCATCGACACGTTGACGCAGCCGTGCGAGACGTTGCGGCGCCCCTGCACGCCCTCGGACCACGGAGCGGCGTGGATGTACTCGCCACCCCAGGTGATCCGCTGGGCGAAGTCGATCTCGGTGACGTAGCGGTTGGCCGGGTCGGGCTCGCTGCGGGTGTCGAAGACGGTGGACTCCTTCTTCTCCATCACCACCATCGTGCCGCTGGAGGAGGGGGTGCTCTTCTTGCCCAGACTGACCGGCAGCGTACGGATGACAGTGCCGTTCTCGGAGACCGTCATCTGCTTGGTCGCGTTGTCCACGGTCATCTCGAACGCGCGGCCGATCTCGGCGGTGGCGCTGCGGTCGATGTTGCCGTAGCGGCCGTTGCTCAGCGGGATCCCGGCCAGCGCCAGCCGGACCGTGATCGTGGTGCCGGTCTTCCAGTACTCCGGGGCCCGGTAGTACGCCTGGGTGCCGTTGTCGACCCAGTGCCAGGCGCCGGGCTGCGGCGGGTCGGTCTGCACGAACATCCGCTTCTGCACCGCCGCCCGGTCCTTCTTCGGGATGCCCGGGGAGAACTCGGCGACCACGGGCATGGCCACCCCGTACGTCTTGCCGCTGAACATGTAGAGGCCGGAGCCGATCATCGACTTGGGCTTGGCCATCGTGGTGAACGTGCTGGTGCCCTGGTAGGTCTGGCCGTCCTTGCCGGCGCCGGTGACCGTGGCGGTGTACTTGGTGCCGTACTTCAGCGCGGCCGACGGCACCCAGCTGGAGCCGTCGCGCCGCATCCGCCCGGCGACGCTGGCGCCGTCGGCGGTGGCGAGCGCCACCTTCGACACGGTGCCGCCGCCGGGGATGCGGGCGCTGATCTCGGTGCTGACCGGGCGGCCGCTCGCGCCGTCGGCCGGGCTCACCGTCAGCGGCGGCGCGGCGGCGCTGTCGCTGGGTGCGACGCTCGGGTCGGGCGCGGAGGACGAGACGCCGCCGACCTGCTGCTGGCCGGGCACGAACTCCGGCTTCTTCCCCTCGTCGCCGCCGCTGCCGCACCCGGTCAGTGCCAGCGACGCCGTCAGGACCAGGGCGCCCACCGTCGCCCCGGCCCGCGCGAACCTGCCCATGCCCACCCCTGTCCTCGCGTGCCTGGCGGACATCGTGCCGTATCGACGCTCCCGCGCCCGCCCCCGCGCCGGATCAGGTGACCGTTTTGGCCGCTTTCGCCGGTTAAGCTCGTCCGAAGGGTGGACCCCGGTATCGGATTGGAACCCGCCTCGGCGGGCGTGCTAATCTTCTTCCCGTTGTCAGCGAGCGCCGCTAGCTCAACTGGCAGAGCAGCGGACTCTTAATCCGCGGGTTCGGGGTTCGAGTCCCTGGCGGCGCACCAACGAGCAAGGCCCTGACCAGGCGTTAACGCCGGCCGGGGCCTTTTTCGCGTACGGTGCCCCGGTGCGCGCCGGGATGGCCGCCCGTGGGTGGAACGCCACGTGCGTCACACCGGCCGCAGGGCACCCATGACGTTCCACCGAGGCGCGGTCCGCCCGTCGGCGCCGCTTGTGCGGTCGCCCTAATCTGATCATGATCGTAACGGCCACGATGGATGGTCGGGTGACGACGATCAGGACGGGAGAAGACATGAAAGCCTTCGGACGGCCGCGGATCCGCAGCCTCGTCGCCGCCACCTCGGTCGTGGGCGCCTTGGTGCTCGGTCTGGGTGCGCCCGCGTACGCGGACTACTCGAGCCCGACCTACTCGACGTTGAAGGCCTGCAACGAGGCCCGGCCCAAGTACCAGTCGTCGTGGACGAAGCCGCAGGCGTGCCGTCCCATGTACAACTGGGACGGCACGAAGGTGATCGGTTACGCGTTCCTGGTGAAGACCCAGGGCTAGTGCGGTCGCCCGCCGGGCTGCCAGGAGCGGCACCGGCGGGCGTCCACCCGCCTTCGGCATCGCTCCTCGCGCCAGGGAGGGACAGTGCGCGCCGTACCCGCCGGCAGCTCGGACACGATCCTCGTCTGCATCCGGGGCAACTCCGGCTCGGGCAAGAGCAGCATCGCCCGGGAGCTGCGACGCCGGCACGGCCGGGGCTGCGCCCTCGTCGAACAGGACTACCTGCGTCGCATCGTCCTGCGCGAACGGGACAAGCCCGGCGGCGTGGCGCCCGCCCTGATCGAGCAGACCGTCCGGTTCGCCCTCGACCACGGCTACCACGTGGTCCTGGAAGGCATCCTGTACACCGGCCGCTACCGCGACGTGCTGACCTCGCTGCGGGACGGTCACCGGGGGCGGTCGCTGTTCTGCTACCTCGACGTGTCGCTGGCCGAGACGCTGCGCCGGCATCTGACCCGCCCGCAGGCCGCTGACTTCACCGCCGCGCAGATGAGCGGCTGGTACGCCGCGCACGACGTCCTGGGCTGGCCCGGCGAACTCGTCCTCCCGGAGAGCGCCGGTCTGGACCAGGCCGTGGAGGCGATCGCGGCTGCCTCCGGACTGCCTCAGGACGGGTGCGACGACGACAGGCGCTAGCCGGCGTCATTTGCCCTTCCGGTTACTGCAAGGGGCAGTCTGGGGTCATGTTGTCGATCAGCGAGTTCAGCCAGATGTGCCACCTGTCCCCGCAGGCGCTGCGCTTCTACCACGCCGAGGGGCTGCTCGTGCCCGCCGGGATCGACGACCGGACCGGCCACCGCTCGTACGCCTTCGACCAGGTGGAACGGGCCATGCTGATCACCTTGCTGCGGGACACCGGGATGAGCGTCAAGCTGGTCCGGCGCGCCCTCGACGAACCGGACCAGGCGGTCGCCCTGCTCGACCGGCACAGCGACGAGGTCAGCCGGCAACGGCAAGCTCAGGCCGACGCCATCGCGGCGGCCCGCGCCGTCTTCGAGGCGCAGCCCGAACCGCGGTTGCGGCACGTGCCGGCCACGACTGTGGTGGCGCGGCTCGTGCCCGGCACACCGCTGGGCCGGGACGCGCAGGAGTGGGACCGGGCCGAGGAGATCATCACGGCGGCGGCGGCCGACCTGGTCGCCACCGTGCGGCAGGCCGGCGTCACCTGCCGGGGTGAGCCGTGGCGGACGCTGGCACTGGAGACGCCGGAGCAGGACCGGCGCGTACTCGACGGCACCGGGCCGTTCTGGACGGTCAAGGTCGCTGTGGATGGCACCCCGGAGATACTGCCGTCCCTGCCCGCCGGCCTGATCGTGCAGACGCCCGACGCCCACGACGAGCCGTCCATCTTCATGCCGGGCCGCAAAACGATGGCCAAGTACTGCACTGTGGTCCTGCGCCTGCTCGACGCCGCCCCTGTCGACGGCGACCGGTTCGTGAACCTGGCGCGTCTGCGTCAGGAGGTCCGCCCCGACGGCGTGCTGAGCAGCGCGCCCGTCGAACGCCGGCCGGGGTCGCCCACGGAGGACCTTGAGCGCTGAACCCGCCCGCAGCCCGGATGTCAGAAGGTCGGCCAACCCTGACGAAATCGGTGCCCCAGTGCTTTCGACTGGTAATCGTCTTCGCCGATTGCCTCGCTCGCGTCGCGCATGATGATCACCGACGCGTCACTCCGCGGACGAGGGCGATCCCGACGCCCGAATGAGGCGAATATCGCTCGGTGTTCTGACGGCACGAATCGGTTCTCCGTTGTCGCTGTTCGGTGCTCCGTGCTGGACCGATGACCTGCCCGAGCGGCTGGCGTGATGCCGCCCGCCGCCATTTCGGTGCGTCCATGAGTCTGATTGGCCCGGCACTGTCTCCCGATGGGCGAGTGCCGCATCGGCTGATTGTTCGATCAATGGCAACTACGCCGTGTCATATTCGAAGATGGTGATGCGTGAAAATAGTTCGCAACGGTGAAGTGGCCCGCGCGGCGTCAGTTGACTGCGGCAACCATCTACTGATCTGCGGTTTTGAAGATCGATCCGACCGCCTGACGCCACCACTCGTGGGTGTGGCAGTCACCGAACGCTCCAATGTGGAGGGCGCATTCGACTACCGAGCGTGTTGATCGATCGATGGGATGTCCAGTTCGCCGTAATCCGTCCTGACAGAACGTGTCCGACCTTGTGCGCTGAGGCAGGGCGCCCTTAGAGTCCCGCTCGCACAACTGGAAAGCACACGGGGGAGGGTTTGTGGCACGTCGAGTGACGGCCACTGTCCGTTCGTGCCTGGCTGCGGGCGTCGCCGTACTGACGGCGGCCGCGTTGGCGGGCGTACCGGGAGAACCGGCGGAGTTTCTCGCCGCTGGACCGGACGGCGTGACAGGTGGCGTGGAGAGCCGGACCGATGAGGCGGTGTCCCTTCGGGCCGCCCGCGAGTCCGGCAAGCCGGTGCAGGTCAAGAGCCTCACATCGGAGACCACCGAGGTCTTCGCCCTACCGGACGGTCAGTTCCGGGCCGAGCTTTCGGTCGGCGCGAGCCGGATCCGGCGCGGTGACCAGTGGGTTCCGGTCGATCTGACCCTGCGCAAGGGCGCGGACGGGCGGATTGCCGCCGTCGCCCACCCGTTCGATCTGGTCGTCTCCGGCGCGCAACCGAGCGGGACGCAGGAGCTGGCAGTCCTCGGCCACGGGGCCGACCGGCTCGCGGTCGGCTGGGCCGGTCGGCTGCCCGAGCCGAAGCTGGACGGCGGACGGGCCACCTATGTCGACACGCTGCCCGGGGTGGACCTGATCGTCGAAGCGACCCGCGCCGGGATGGAGGCGTTCTTCGTCGTCAAGGACCGCAGCGCCGTGAAGCAGGTCGCCCGACTCACGCTGCCGATCACCGGGCCGAACGCCGCCCGGGCGGTCCGCGACGCCGGCGGCAACACCGCCATCCAGGACACCGCCGGCCGGGTGGTTGCGCGCACTCCCGCACTGCGAATGTGGGACGCGCGGGTCGACGCGCTCGGCAATCCCACCGCCGAGACGGCGGTTGCATCCACGATCGCCCCTGCCGCCGGGGCCCGTGGAACCGGCCGGCTCGACCTGACGCTGACCCCGGACATGCGCTGGCTGACCGACTCCGAGCGGGAGTATCCGATCGTCATCGACCCGACGATCAACCCGCTGTACACCACCTTCGACACGTTCATCCAGGCCGGCGACACGGTCAACCGGGGTGGCACCGACGACCTCCGGCTCGGTCGGCTCGGTCCGACCGGGCCCGTCACCCGGTCCTTGCTGCGCTGGGACACCGCGGCCCTCGTCGGCAAGCAGATCACCTCTGCCACCGTCTCGTTCTGGAACTGGTGGTCGCCCCTGTGCGAGGGCCGGTCGTGGGAGCTCTGGACCGTGGGGGCCGTGGCCGACGACATGATCTGGGATACCCAGCCGGCATGGAACAACCAGGAGGCGACCACCCTGGCGACTGCCGGCTACGACGCCAGTTGCAACGACGCCTGGGTCGGGATCAGCGGTACCAAGTTCTTCCAGCGCGCGGCGAACGCCGGTGACACCCGCGCCGACATGGGCCTACGGGCCACCGACGAAACCGATTCGAAGTCCTTCAAGCAGTTCCGCTCCCGCAACGCGACCGCCAGTACCGAGGTGCCCAAGGCCAGCGTCACCTACAACTCGTGGCCGACCGTGACGGCCCGGTCGACCGTCCCTGCCACCACGTGCGCGACCGGGTCGGGTCGTCCGCTCGTCAACACCCTCACGCCGCAGCTCAAAGCAACGGTCACCGATGGTGACGGCACCGCGATGACTGTCACCTTCGAGTGGTGGGCGATGAACGCCGACGGGCCGATCGGTGCGGCGAGCCTCAGCGGCGTCGCCTCCGGGGCCACCGCCGCCGCGACCGTGCCGGCCGGGGCCTTCGTCGACGGCGGCATCTACCGCTGGCGGGTGAAGGCCGCGGACGGGGTCAGCGGCAGCGACATCTGGTCGTCGTTCTGTGAGATGCAGGTGTACACCACGGCCACTCCGGTCACCGGTTGCACCGGCGGAACGGACAGCGACTTCAACGGCGACGGCGTCGCCGACATCGCGATCGCCGACCCGGAGGCCACTGTCAACGGCCAGATCCGTGCCGGCCGCATCAACGTCACGTACGGCGGCAGCACGACGGTGCACACCCTGCACGAGAGCGGGGCGAACATGCCCGGTGCGGCCGAGGCGGGTGACCGCTTCGGCACGTCGATCTCCGCGTACGACGCCAACAACGACGGGTGCACCGACCTGGCGGTCGGCGTGCCGAACCAGGCCGTCAGCGGCCAGGCCCAGGCCGGTGTCGTGTACGTGCTGTTCGGCTCACCCGCCGGCCTCGCGCAGGGCCCGCCCGCCGTCTGGTACCACCAGGACAGCGCCAACGTCCCCGACGCGGCCGAGGCGTACGACTGGTTCGGCTACGCCGTGGCCGGCAGCCGGACGGCCAGCGGTGAGCCGTACCTCGTCATCGGCGCGCCCGGTGAAGGGCTGGCCAACCCGGTCACCGGGATCGTGCATTACATGCGCGGCACCGTGAACGTGGCGATGTCCCAGGGCAGCGGCATCCCGGGCGCGGCCGAGATCGACGACCGAACGGGCTATGCGGTGGCCGCCTCCACCCACCACTGGGCGGTCGGTTCCCCGGGCGAGGCGATCGGCACCGAGGCCTTCGCCGGAGCGGTGAACGTCTTCAGCCACACGCTGAGCAACGGGCTGCCGACCCTCGCCGCCGGCCTGGAGCAGAACGTCGCCAACGTCTCGAACGACGCCGAGGCCAACGACAACTTCGGCAAGTCGATCTCGATCGCGCCGTACCGGCCCGTCGGTGCTCCCGCCGGCCAGGCCGACTCGCTGGTCGTTGTCGGTGTGCCGGGTGAGGACCTGGTCGTCGCGGCCACCAACACCCCGGCGCCGGACGCCGGGCTGGTGCACCGGTTCCACGTCACGGCCGCGAACACCTTCACCGAACTGCCCGCGATCACGTACGCGTCGGAGGACGGCGACTACCTCGGCGAGAAGGTCGTGGTGGTGAACACCGCGCCGGGCAGCGAGGGCACCAACGCGACGATGTTCGTCGCGATCGGCGTGCCGGGTGAGGACGCGGGCACGTCGGTGGCCGACTCCGGACGGGTACGTGTCTTCCCGGCGCTGGCCAATCCGATCGGCACCCCGACCACGCTGCACCGGGAATCGGGCGGCATGCCGGGGACGGCCGGCGCCCAGGAACTGGTCGGCACCTCGCTCTCGGCCACCTCGCAGCGGCTCTATGTCGGCACCCCCTACGGTGCCGACGCCGTCTACGGGTTCACCTGGTCCGACCTGAGCGCGGGCAACACGGTCCCGAGCGTCACCTGGCAGCCGGGACAGGGCGGTCTCCCCACCGGGCACAGCGCGTTCGGGGCGGCGATCAGCTGATGAAGACCATCGACATGAGCAGTTATCCAGCGGGGGAGGACCAGAGGGTGGCCCGTCGTACGAGAAAACGGGGCCGGGTGTTCACGCTCGGACTCACGCTCGGCCTCGCCGGCCTGATGTCCACTGCGGTGTTCGTCCAGCCGCCGGAGCCGGCGCCGCGCACCGCCGCGGCCTCGGAGGACCTCGTCCGGGACACCGAGGCCGAGGCGCTGGTGGCCGCGAGGGCACTCAACCAGCCGGTCGAGGTGCTGGCGCACCGCACGGAGTACCGCGACGTCTTCGCGCAGCCGGACGGCACGCTCATCGCCAACGGCCACACCCAGCCGGTGCGGGTCACCCAGGGGGACGCCTGGGTACCCGCGGACTCGACCCTTGTGGTTCAGCCCGACGGCTCGTACGCCCCGGCGGCCGCGCTGCTCGGCATGCAGCTCTCCCAGGGCGGCACCGCACCGCTGATGGTGGTCACCCGGGACCAGAAGAGCATGACCCTGACCTGGCCGCACGGGCCGCTTCCCGCTCCCGTGGTCGAGGAGAGCAAGGCGACCTACCCGAACGTGTTCCAGGATGTCGACCTGGTCACGAACGTCACCGTCGAGGGCTTCTCGCACGTACTGGTGGTCAAGACGCCGGAGGCGGCCGATCTGCCGGAGCTCCAGAACCTCCGGCTCGGGGTCGCCGCGGTGGGTCTGACCATCGAGGAGACGGCCGAGGGTGGCGTGGTCGCCCTGGACCCGGTCACCGACAACCCGGTCCTGGAGGCGGACGCGCCGACCATGTGGGACAGCGGAAGCCAGGAGGGGGGCGATGCGGCCGCGGCGCGGTCGCTGGACACCTCGTCCACCGACCCGGGCGCGGCCTCGGCCGAGGGACCGGGCGACACGTCGGAGGTGGCTCCGGTCGGCCTCGACTACTCGGACAACACCCTCACCCTCACCCCGGACCGGTCCATGCTCACCGATCCGGAGGCCTCGTTCCCGCTGTACATCGACCCGGTATGGCAGAGCAGCACCAACAGCGCCTGGGCGATGGTGGACAGCGGCTACCCCAACGAGGAGTACTGGAAGTTCGACGGCAAGCGGCACGAACGGATCGGCCTCTGCCCCAGTTCCTGCAACAACTCGAAGGTCAAGCGCCTGTTCTACCGGCTCGCCACGCCGTACTCGGGCAAGACGATCCTGGAGGCCACCTTCCGGGTCACCCTGCAGCACGTCTACAACTCGACCGCCCGGGCGGCGGCGCTCTACCTGATGCCGGCCGGGATCACCTCCTCCACCAACTGGAGCAACCAGCCCGGCGGCTCGGGCTGGTCCGGAGCGACGCACCTCGCCACCAGCTCACCGACCAAGACGCAGGCCACCTGTACCTCCACCAACCAGAACACGGAGTGGAACGCGAAGGCCGCGGTGCAGCAGGCGGTGACCAAGGGCTGGAGCAACGTGACGCTCGGCCTGCGGTCGGTCAGTGAGAGCGACTCGACGCACACCAAGCGGTTCTGCGACAACGGCGTCCTCTCGGTCCGCTACAACCGGGCGCCGGTGATCGCCAACCTCAACGAACTCACCATGTCCCCCGGCGGGCAGTGTGTCTACGGCTCCGGCGCGCCCTACGTGGACGTGCCGCCGCGGCTGAACGCGGTGCTGCGGGACCCGGACCACTCCTCGGCCCACACCGAGCAGATCAAGGCCGAGTTCAAGGTGACCTGGACGCCGGCCGGCGGGACGCTGCAGACGCGCTCGTACACCACTCCGCTGAAGGCCAGCGGATCGGTCTTCTCGTACACGGTCCCGAGTGACATCGCGCAGAACGTCCCCATCTCCTGGGAGGTACGGGCCAGCGACAACACCAGCTGGGGTCCGTGGAGCAGTGAGGGCTCGCGCAACGTCTGTCAGTTCCTCTACGACAAGACCAGCCCCAGCGCGCCCGACGTCGACTCCGCGGTGTACCTGCCGCAGGACGCGGCCGACAACGGGACGGCGAGCGCGTCGAACTGCATCGAGAGCGACGAGTGGCTGGGTTCGATCGGTGTACCCGGCAACTTCGTCTTCGACTCCGCCGCCACGGACGTGGTGGAGTACCGGTACGGCTTCAACACCAACCCGGCGCCGGGCGTGAACGTGCTTCGGCCCACCACCGACGGCGGGCCGGTCACCCTGCCGAACTGGTACCCGGACAAGGAGGGCCCGCGGACGATCAACGTCCAGGCCGTCGACCGGGCCGGCCGGTCGAGCAGCATCGCCTCGTGCACGTTCCGGGTGGGCAAGCGACCGCCGACCGCCCAGTGGTCGCTCGGCGAGGTCGCGGGCGAGGACGGTGCCGGCGACGGGCTCGGTGACAACGACGCGACGGCTGGAAGTGGCGTCACGTTCGGGGTCGAGGGTCCGGGTGGGACGTCCGACACGGCCGCCCGGTTCGACGGGACGGCCGACGCCCACCTCACGACCAGCAAGCCGGTCCTGACCGACACGTCGGCGAGCTTCGCCGTGACCGGCTGGTTCAAGATCGACGATGTCGGCCGCCGACAGGTGGCGGTCAGCCAGGACGGCACCGGTGAGCCCGGGTTCGCGCTGGGGGTCGAGGGAGGAACCTGGTTCTTCCGGATGCCGGTCAACGACGTCAACTCACTGGGCCGCTGGCAGGTGGACGGTGCGGCGGCCACCACGGGTTGGACGTACGTGTCCGCCATCTTCGACGGTGCGAAGAAGGAGATGTCGCTCCAGGTCGGGAACAACGCCCCGCGCGTCGCCCAGCGCAGGTCGCTGACCAAGTCGCGCGGTCCGCTCCAGATCGGCCGTGTGCTCACCAAGAGCGGTTACGCCGACAACTGGGGAGGGGCGATGGCGGACGTCTCGGTCTTCGACCGGCTGATCATCGCCGACGAGGTCACCGGTCTGCAGAAGACCGCCCCGAGCCGTAAGGCGTACTGGCGGTTGAACGCGGAGACCAGCAAGGTCAGCCCCGAGGAGCGCGGTGGAGCGGGGCTCACCCTGGGCACCGGTGCGACCATCTTCAAGCACCCGGTCCTGTCCCTGCTCGGCGGTGGTCACCTCGCGCTGACCGGTAACGCGGACAGCTATGCCAGCACATCGACCAACGCGGACATGGCGGGCAGTTTCTCGATCAGCGCCCGGGTCAAGCTGACCAGCAACTGTGCCGGTACCCCGATGACCGTCTTCTCGCAGAAGGGCACCAACGGCAGCTCGGTCGTCGTGCGCTGCAACAACGCCGGGCAGTGGGAGCTGGCGATGGCGAGCACCGACACGGTGGCGCCGGAGTGGACCACGAAGGCCACCGACGAGGCGCCGAAGCTGGTCGGCAAGGGTGACCACCTGACCCTCGTCTACAACGGCTACGCCCGCGAAGTGACCCTGTACGTCAACGGGTCCTTCACCGAGGCGATCCAGCTGGTGTCGCCGTTCGTCGCCACCGGCGGGGTGCAACTGGGTCGCGCCTGGCTCGACGGCGCCTTCAAGGAGCACCTGTCCGGCGCCGTCGACGACGTCCGGGTCTACGACGGTGTCGCCGACAAGGTCCTGATCGAGAAGCTCAACGTCCAGGTCCGCGAACAACTCTCGCTCTGACGTGACAGGCGGTGGGTCCGCCCGCTCCCGGGCGGGCCCACCGGCACGCTTTCCCGTTCTTCTCCCGTAACCCCTGGAGGGGTGATGTTCTCCCGACTCCTGGTCCGGTCCGGCGGGTTCGTCCGCCACACCGTACGACCGGTTTCCTGGGCGATGGCCGGTGTCATGGCCGCCGGCTTCATCCAGATCGCGACCCCACCCGCCTCGGCCGAGGCGAAGCCGAACCGTCCGTCGACCTCGGACGCGTCCAAGGTCCTGCCCAAGCGCGACCCGCTGCCGGCCAAGCCGAAGGCGGCCAACCCGGCGGTGGCTGCCGCCTCCACCGCCCCGGCGAAGGTCACCTGGCCCGCCGCCGGCGCCGCGGACATCACCGTGCCGGCGCCCGCGTCGGCCCGCTCCACCGCCGGCTCTTCGAAGGCCCCGGCGGCCACCGCCAAGATCGGTGGCCTGCCGGTCGCGGTGTCGGCCGCACCCGCCGCCGCGGCCGCCGCGCCGGACTCGGCCCGTCCGGCGGCCTCCGCTCCCGGCAAGGTACGCATCGAGGTGCTCGACCGGAAGGCCTCGGAGAAGGCCAAGGTCGACGGCCCGATCGTCCGGCTCGACCGGGCCGACGGTCAGGCCGCTGCCGGGAACGTCCGCCTCGACCTCGGCTACGGCGGGGTCGCCGGTGCATTCGGTGGCGACTTCGGCGCCCGGCTGCGGCTGGTCCGCCTGCCGGAGTGCGCGCTGACCACGCCGGAGAAGGCCCAGTGTGCCCCGGTTCCGCTGCCGACGACGAACGACAGCGCCGCCGAGACGCTCTCCGCCGAGGCGGGCACCGGTGCGCTCTTCGCCATGACCGCCACCGACTCCTCCTCGCAGGGTGACTACGGCGCCACGAAGCTGTCCCCGTCGTCCAAGTGGTCGGTGGCCCCTTCCACGGGTGGCTTCTCCTGGAGCTACCCGCTGCGGAGTCCGCCGGTGCCGGGTGGTGGTGCGCCGCCGATCGCGCTTGCCTACTCGTCGCAGTCGGTCGACGGCCGGACCGCGACGACCAACAACCAGGGTTCGTGGATCGGTGAGGGCTTCAACTACGAGCCCGGGCACATCGAGCGCCGGTACAAGCCCTGCTCGGACGACGGGCACGACCAGTACGCCGACCAGTGCTGGGCGTACGACAACGCGACCATCCTGCTCAACGGCAAGTCGACGGAACTGGTCAAGACCGGTGACACCTGGCGGTTCGGGACCGACGACGGCTCGAAGGTCGAGCGGCTCACCGGCGCGGTGAACGGTGACAACGACGGCGAGTACTGGCGGGTCACCACCACCGACGGCACCCAGTACCACTTCGGCCTCAACCGGCTCCCCGGCTGGACCTCCGGCAAGGAGGAGACCGGCTCGACCTGGACCGTGCCGATCTACGGCGACGACTCGGGCGAGCCCTGCTACAACGCGACGTTCACGTCGGCCTACTGCGACCAGGCGTGGCGCTGGAGCCTCGACTACGTCAAGGACCGCTACGGCAACGTCACCTCGTACTTCTACGAGAAGGAGATCAACTACTACGCCCGGGGCAAGAAGACCGACGTCAACGGTGTCCCGTACGTCCGGGGCGGCTGGCTCAAGCGGGTCGACTACGGCCAGCGGCACGAGGCCGTCTACACGACCAACGCCCCCGCCCGGGTGCGCTTCGAGACCAAGGAACGGTGCCTGCCGTCCGGCAACGTCGACTGCGACCCGCAGGATCTGAACACCACCACCGCGCCCTACTGGCCGGACGTGCCGTTCGACCGGAACTGCGCCAAGGACACCAAGTGCAAGCTCGACCAGATCACCCCGACGTTCTGGACCCGGGCCCGGTTGACCGGCATCACCACCGAGATCCGCGAGGGCACCGGCTGGACGCCGGTGGACAACTGGAAGCTCGACCACCTGCTCACCGACAACGGTGACGGCTCGCGGACCCTCTGGCTCCACAAGATCACCCACACCGGCCTCTACGGGCCGGGCGCCGACATCGCCATGCCGTCGGTCGAACTGGGCGGCCTGCAGCTGCCCAACCGGATCGACCGCGACGGCGACAACATCGCCCCGCTGGTCCGCTTCCGGCTGGCGACAGTGTGGACCGACGCCGGCGGTCAGATCGACGTCAACTACGCCACCCCGGACTGCACCAAGAGCACGCTGCCCACGCCGGGCAACAGCACCAGGCGCTGCTACCCGGTGAAGTGGAACCCGCTCGGCAGCGGCGACCCGATCACCGACTGGTTCCACAAGTACGTGGTCGAGCAGGTCGTCGAGACCGACCGCACCGGCGGGGCGCCGGACATGGTGACCCGCTACCAGTACCTGGACGGTGCGGCCTGGCGGCACGCCGACCCGGACGGCATCTCCGACCCGAAGGACCTGACCTGGAGCGACTGGCGCGGTTACGGCCGCGTGATCGTCACGGCCGGCGACGGTCAGGTCCAGACGACCAAGACGGAGTACCGCTACCTGCGCGGCATGCACGGCGACAAGGATCCGGACGGCGGCACGCGTACCGTCAGCGTCGCCGACTCCACCGGCGGGAGCCACACCGACCACAACGAGTTCTCCGGCCACCAGTTGGAGAGCATCGTCTACGACGGCGCCGACGCGGTCAGCAAGAGCATCGCCGTCCCGTGGCGGCACAACACCGCGACGGAGACCCACAGCTGGGGCAGCAAGAAGGCCTGGTTCATCAACACCACCACCGCCCGGAGCCTGGTCGCCCTGGCCGCCGGCGGCTGGCGGGAGACGAAGCAGACCTCGACCTTCGAGACCAGCTTCGGCCGGGTGACCGAGACCGAGAACGAGGGTGACGTGGCGGTTACCGGCGACGAGGCCTGCAGCCGGACCACGTACGCCGACAACGCGACCGCCCACCTGTACAGCCTGGTGTCGCGGGTCGAGTCGGTGTCGGTGGCGTGCTCGGCCACCCCCGACCGCAGCAAGCAGGTCATCTCCGACACCCGGACGCTCTACGACGGCAAGGCGTTCGGCGTCGCGCCGACGCTGGGCAACCCGACCCGGACCGAGCGGCTGAAGAGCCACAACGGCACGACGGCCACCTACATCCGCGCCTCGGAGGGCACGTTCGACGCGTACGGCCGGCCCTTGACCGCCGTCGACGCGCTGGGCCGGGTCACCAAGACCGTGTACACGGACACCAACGGCCTGACCACCAAGGTCAAGGAGACCAACCCGCTGCAGTTCGTCACCACCACCGACTACGCCCCGGCGTGGGGTGTGCCGGTCGGCCAGGTGGACCAGAACGGCCTCAAGAGCGTCCTGGAGTACGACGCCCTGGGCCGGCTGGCGAAGGTCTGGATGCCGGACCGGACGGGCGCCAGCGGGCTGGAGCCGAGCATCCGCTACAGCTACCTGGTCCGCACCGACAAGCCGGTCGCCATCAAGACCGAGCGGCGGCAGAACGACGGCTCCTACAGCGTCGAGTACAAGCTGCACGACGGTCTGCTCCGGCCCCGCCAGGTGCAGTCGGAGGGCCCGGACGGCACCCGTACGGTCGCCGACACCTTCTACACCGGCACCGGCCAGCTGGCGAAGACGTACGCGACGTACACGGTGGCGGGCACGCCCACCGACGTGATCTACCCGGCCGTCAACGGTGACGTCAACGGCCAGACGCTGTACGTCTACGACGGCGCGGACCGGGTCACGGCGGAGATCTTCGCGGTCGCGGGCAACGAGAAGTGGCGCACCACGACCACCTACGGCGGCGACCGGGTTTCGGTCGACCCACCGGCCGGCGGCACCCCGACGACCGCGATCACCAACGCCCTGGGCAAGACCACCGAACTGCGGCAGTACAAGGGCAGCGGTCCTACGGGCGACTTCGACAAGACCGAGTACACCTACACGCATGCCGGGCAGCTGAAGACGGTCAAGGACCCGGCCGGCAACGTCTGGTCCCACGAGTACGACCAGTTGGGCCGCAAGACGAAGTCGATTGACCCGGACGCCGGCACGTCGACGTCCGGCTACGACGACCTGGACCGGCTCACCAGCACCACGAACGCCCTCAACCAGACGATCAGCACGAAGTACGACGAGATCGGCCGCAAGATCGCCGTCTACAAGGGGGCCGCCGACACCGGGGAGCTGCTGAGCAGCTGGACGTACGACCTGGAGATGCTCGGTGAGCTCTCCTCGACGAGCCGCTGGATCGACGGGCACGAGTACGCCACGTACTTCTCGATCTACGACGAGTTCTACCGGCCGCACGCCACCTACTACTCCGTGCCCGAGCACGCCGGTGCCGAACTGGCCGGCTTCTACACCTTCGGCACGGAGTACAACCGGGACGGCAGCATCCAGTCGCTGAGCATGTCGGACGGCGGTGGGCTGCCGTTCGAGACGGTCGCCTACACCTACGACGATCTTGAGCGCCTGACCGCGGCGACCGGTGACGCCCCCTACCTGACCGACGTCGAGTACGCCGGCACCGGCGAGGTACTGCAGACCGAGGCTCGGGTGGGCACCCGGAAGGTCTGGTCGACCTACGAGTACGAGCAGGGCTCCAAGCGGCTCACCCGGCAACGGCTGGACCGCGAGTCGGCCCCGGTCGTGGACATCGACGCCCGCTACACGTACGACCAGTCCGGCAACATCCTGCGGATCGCCAACAACCCGTCCGGGACGCAGGACACGCAGTGCTTCACGTACGACTACCTGCGTCGCATGGAGCGGGCCTGGACGTCGGCGAGCACCGCGACCGACCCGTGCGCCGGTGGGCCCTCGGTCACCGGGGTGGGCGGCGTGGCCCCCTACCACCACGCCTACACCTTCGACGTCACGGGCAACCGCAAGACCGAGGTCCAGTACGGGACCAACGGCACTCCGCTGATCGAGCGCAGCTACACCTATCCGGCCGCCGGCCAGGCGCAGCCGCACACGCTGAGCCAGATGACGGAGAAGACTCCGCAGGGCGACCGGCTGTACTCGTACGAGTACGACGCGGCCGGCAACACGAAGAAGCGGACGAGGACCGGCGAGGACCAGACCCTGGTCTGGGACGCCGAGGGCAACCTCGAGTCGGTCACCGAAGCCGGCAAGAAGACCAGCTTCCTCTATGACGTCGACGGCTCCCGGATGCTCCGCAAGGAGCCGGCCTCGACCACGCTCTACCTGCCGGGCATGGAGATCCGGCTGAACCACCAGACCCGGTCCACCGACGCCACCCGGTACTACGCGCTTCCGGGCGGGGCGAGCCTGGTCCGCAAGGTGGACGGCCTCCGGTACGTCGCGAACGACCACCACGGCACCGGCCAGGCAGTCGTGGACCAGAGCGGCGCTGTCACGCACCGGCGGATGACCCCGTACGGCGAGAATCGGGGAGCGTCGCCAGGTCAGTGGCCGACGGAGAAGGGCTTCGTCAACGGGAACATCGATTCCACGACAGGCCTGGTGAACATCGGCGCGCGGGAGTACGACACGATCGCCGGCCGGTTCATCTCGGTCGACCCGATCATCGACGTCAACGACCCGCAGCAGATGAACGGGTACGCGTACGCCAACAACAACCCGATCTCGTTCTCCGACCCGGACGGCCTCAAGGCCTGTTCCGACGACGCCTGCGGGCCGGGCGCCGACTACGAGGACATGTACGGCAACTACCACAAGGTCAAGGGTCACAACGACGGTTGCGGTGGTTGCTCGGGCGCGTACGACCCGGACGAGCCCACGATCAACGTCCACAACAACCCGCGGGCATCAGCGGAGGAGCGGGCCGCGGCCGCGCGGGCGGCGGCGGAGAAGGAAAGGCAGCGGCGGATCGCCGCGGCCAAGGCGAAGATGCTCAATGCCGCCAAGGCCCTGGCGAAGATCCTGATGGACGAGTTGGGCATCACCGATGCCCTGGACTGCTTCCTCAAGGGCGACATGGGCGGCTGCCTGGCCACGGCAGTCAACGTCGCGGGCGCGGCGATCGGCGGTGCGCTGGGCAAGCTGGCCGTCAGATACGGCGCTCCATGGAAGTGGAAGAAACTCGCCAACCTGACCAGCCGCGTCAAGGGCCTGCTCGGCGACCTGGTCAGCAGCGCCAAAAAACTCTTCAGCAAGGGATGCCACAGCTTCGCGGCAGGCACCTTGGTTTTGATGGCCGACGGCTCGACGCGGCCGATCGAGTCGGTGAAGACCGGCGAAAAGGTCCTGGTGACCGATCCTGAGACGGGCGAAACGACGGCGCAAGAGGTCGTAGCCACCCACGTTAATCTCGATGTGGAGCTGACCGACCTTTCGCTGGCGACGGACGACGGAGTGGTAGTGGTGGAGACCACTGCGAACCACCCGTTCTGGAGCCAGGATAGGTCGGCCTGGATCGATTCGTCTGAGTTGCGCGTCGGCGAGCGGATGCTGAGCAGCGACGGCTCGCCGGTGACCGTGGCCGAGATCCGAGCCTACACGGGCCGGCAGGTCATGTATGACCTCACCGTCGACACCGTTCACACGTACTATGTGGTAGCCGGTGACGATCCGGTACTCGTGCACAACTGCGGGAGCCAGACGCTCTACCGTAGTGACACCCGGGATCCAAGCGAAATATTCGCTAATGGCTTCGAATCTCGCGGGGATAATATGGATGTCCTGGAGCATGCGTCCGGGTGGTCGCGGGACTCTGGTTATGTTTCCACAACGACAAGCGAGCGAGTCGCGATAAACAGGGGTGGCAACGTCTATGAAGTGCGCGCGGACGGCGTCGACGTCAATAAAGAATTCCCAGGAAACCCCTTCTCGCATGAACGTGAAATAGCAGTTCCTAGGAGGATTGCTCCGGAATGCATCGTCTCATGTCGCTTGCCTGACGGCACGCGGGTTATGAATCCAAATTATGGCGGCGGGAGGTAGCGTGGCGGCAATGTTCTATAACTTGTCGGCGACCGGAGCCGAAGGTGGAAACGTCGAGGTTGAGCTCACCTTGCTGTCTGAGGATCCGGCGGTACTTCAAGCACGTTGGGGAGCGGGCGAACCTCGGAGATACTCGGGGGTAGATCTATTCGAATGTCTTATCGCGGTGCGCGCGGATCTCGAATCGCAAAGTCTGCTACTGTGTTGCCAAGGGGCTAGGAAGAATGTAAGCCCATCCGGGATGACGCGTCAGATGAGTAATGGTCGGTTGGCGTACTTGCTTTCAGTCGGACGCCCTGTTTCTGACGAAGATCTGGTTGATGTTTTTGCGCCGGCCGACTGTTTGGACGTCGTATCAATTGCCGACCAAAAGGCGGAGATCGGTCGGATATTTCGCGGGCGCTGAGCGGTTTCCGTTGATGCCTGGTTGAGTGGCCAGGCGACGTCCCTGACGGGTCGTCGTCTGCCCTTGTCGCTGGCCGCAACGGTTACGGTTCGTAGTCGGAGGTTGCTTGAGGGGGCGGTAGTCTTCCTGGGCTGCCGTCGCGGTTGCCGTCAGAGATAGAGTGACATGTAGACGAGCCGATGGATGTCTGGCCAGAGCGGTGGGAGGGCGTGCGATGGCGTGCCGCGTAGCGGTGCGGCGTCGATCCCCGGAACCACACGCCCAGGTCGCATCGTGAAGGGATCGTTACGGCTCCTACTGGTGGGTCGTCCTGGCAGTTGGTCGACTCGGTGTTGGCGGGCGTGCGCGCGGGGCCGTAGGCCGTAGCGCGTGCGCGCGGCCCGGCTCTGCCGGGCCGTACTTGATCCTGTAGAGCAGTTTTGAGCCAGTCGGATCTTGGTCGAGGGCCTTGGTCCGGCTGGCTTACTGCTTCGGTGCGCGGCCGCGGCTGCTGCGGAGACGCTTGGCGGGCGGCGAGGGCTGGTCGCCGTCATTGGCCCGTTGGAGGTGTTCGGGCTGCTGGGCGAAGTTGCCTCGGTCGGCCTCGCAGTGCCGCTGAGCGTGGCCAGGCGAGGAACCGCGCGTGCAGGATCCCCGAGGGGGTGTGCGGCAGGTCTTCGCACGCCTGCACCAGGTACGCCGACAGGTGCAGCATTAGCGATACCCGCGCCCCGGTGAACTCCGCCACGAGCTGCCGCTTACGGGTCCGACACGGCCACGGCGCCCCGCACCCCGCGCAGATCCACTGCGGCCGTACCGGCTGATGCACCGACCCCCACCCCACCGCCCTCCCGGTCCGTTGGAAGGGGAAGGGGCCACCGCCGACACCCGACCCGACCACTCCCAGGGCCGGCGGCAGTCCCTTCCCCCTGGCACCCACCAGCCCGGCGAATCAGCCGCAGGCGAACCGGCGAGTCCCTGCCGCTGAACCTACGAACCAGCCCCGGGCACCCCAACGTCCCGACGGACACCAGCCCGGACACTTCCACGACCCTGGCGCGTCCCGCTGCGTCCACTACCGTGGGGCAGTATGAGTCACCGCCTCCGCGCGGCCATGCTCCGCGCCCACCTCGACCCGGCCGCTCTCGCCGCAGCCGTCGGTGTCGACGTCAAGACCGTCACCCGGTGGCTCGCCGGCCGCATCCCGCACCAACGCACCCGCCTCGCCGTCGCCGACGCCCTCGGCGAAACCGAAGCTGACCTGTGGCCCCAGACCCGCCCCGACCAGGCACCCGGCGCGGAAGCCACCGCCGAGGTCGTCGCCGCCTACGCCCACCGCGCCGACATCCCCCACCACGTCTGGGCCGCCCTGCTCACCGGCGCCACCACGCGGATCGATTTGCTCGGCTACGCCTACCGTTCCTGCTGGAGTTGCTTCCCAACACCATGCAGCTCATCACCGACAAGGCCGCCAACGGCGCACGGGTCCGGCTCGCGTTCGCCGACCCCGACTGCCCGCACGTCGCCGAACGCGACGCCCTCGAACAGATCGGCGGCACCTACCCGGCCGCATCCGCAACGCCCTCAACTTCTGCGAACCCCTCCACGACGTGCCCGGCGTCGCGATCGGCCTGCACACCGCGACCTGTACAACTCGGTGTTCCGCTTCGACCACCAGATGATCGTCACCCCACACCTCTACCGCGCCCGCGGCTACCAACACCCCGCCCTACACCTGCGTGAACTGTCCCCGCACGGCATCTTCGCCGCCCACGCCGACCAGTTCGAACAGATCTGGCAAACCACCACCGCCTACCCGGAGGAGACCCGGTGACCGGCCGGCGCGACTACTACCACGACCCCCAGGCGCCCGCCGCGAACAGCCTTGTCCCCGGTGCTGCCGCGATCGTCACCGACGAGCACGGCCGCGTGCTGCTGCAACGGCGTACCGACTCCGGCAACTGGTCGCTGCCCGGTGGTGCCATGGACATCGGCGAAACCCTCCAACAGTGCGCTATCCGGGAGGTCAAAGAAGAGACTGGCCTCGACATTGAGATCACCGGCCTGCTCGGCATCTACACCGACCCCGCACACGTCATCGCCTACGCCGACGGTGAGGTCCGGCAGGAGTTCACCGTGACCTACCTGGCCCGAGTCACCGGCGGCACGCTGACCGTCAGCGACGAGTCCACCGAGGTCGGCTTCATCCACCCCACCGACTTCGACCACATCCCCATCCACGACACCGTCCGACTCCGCCTCCACCACCACGCCCAGCGCCGCGATACCCCCTACCTCGGATAACGTCAGACATCGATTTCTCGGCCGCCATCGAGCGCGGACGTCTCCCCAGGTTGCCGTCACCGTCGCCGTCAACACCGATAGATATCGATGCGGCAGGTTGGTGCCACACGCGAAAAGCCAGGTGAAACGCCATGAAAACGTAAGTCACACTGCGTGAGGGGGTGAAAATCCCACACGTACTATGTGCTCGCAGGCAACACCTCGGTGCTGGTGCACAATTGCGATTGGACGAGCGACGGCAACTTGTTCGATCACTTGACAAGCACGTGATGGGCGAGGGTAAGCCGGGCGGTGTCGGTGACATGAGAGAGATCTTGGATAGGAACGATGGCGATGTCGACAAGGCTCTCGATGATTACGCCAGCTGTGCTCAACGATTTCTCTGTGATGCCGCCACGTCTGGCACTAAGGAGCAGCGACGCGATTCAGGCGGCGCTCTCGTGCGGGTGAACACTAAAACGCGGGAACTCGGGGTTTTGGGTGACGGAGGGATCGTCACCTACTTCAAGGCGGATAATCCAGAAGCCGAATATCTCAAGGAACTGTCGAAGTAGGGGGGCGTTGTTCATCGCGCCGGGAAGGCTGCTGGATTGTTGGAGGAGCTTTTCCTCCGAGTTGACAGGGCGAAGAGAGGCTCTGTCGCGTCTGGCGGCGCGCGATTGCATAGAATCTGTTATCCGGCTGCGTCACCCGTCTGTAGATCGATTTGCTGCGGCGGTGTACGTGGTCGATGAGAGGCAGCGCCGTGGGCTCAGGGATGCGTCAACCATCTCTTCCCGATGGTGGTGGTCCGCGGCTCCGCCTCCGCCTGTAGAAGCGCCAGATCTCGGTTCGGCCGCTGCAACCGCAACCGCTGCCGAGATCTGGCAGCAGGCGAGTGCTGCAGGTCTGGCCCCCTTCGACCACTTGACATTCAGTCTGAGCGGCGGGAGGGATGTCCTTGGACGGCTGCGCTTTCAGGTAGTTTCGGCTGAGCAGATGGTCGTCCGGCCGTGGATCGACTTCTTGCTTATTCCCGTCGAGCGGGCGTACTGCCGATTGATCGGTGCAGATCCGCCAGAACTCTTAACTGCCACTGTTAGCGTCGCAGTCGGCCGACTGCGAGACGTCGGCATCCATTTGCCCGGCCATGCGGGGCCTGAAGCTGTTGCGATATCGATCGCACGGCACATCGACTCTTTTGTCGATATTGTTTCCCATGTGACCCCCGATCTGCTGATCAACGATCTGTTGCGGCAGCGGCGGTTCAGTGGGGGTAAGCACTTCGAATGGCGGCTTCCCTTGGCCTTGGTGAGCTACGGCAGAGGTCACGAAGCCCTGCAACTGATCGAGGAACTCATGCTGGGCTTCGCCCGCCAACCATATAGTCGGTCGTTCCATGAGCTGCAATGGCTGAGGCGAAGGCTGGCGGATTCGGAATCGACCTTCAACTGCCCTGAGTTGCAGGGTTGATGTCTCGGGCCAAAAGCTATCAATCGCGCATTCCGGGGCACCAGCCGCTCGGGCAACGACAGAGGTGCAGCAGCGCCCGAGGAGCGGAGCGCCGCTCAGGGCGGCCTCACGGTTGATTTCGACGGCGACTCGTCGTACGCAATCTCGTCAACCGGAGTTGAACTCTTCACCAGCTCTCCGGATGACGTTGATGAACCGGCTGGGGGAGTTTCGATAGCGCGAACCGGGTGAGAACGAAGTGCGGAGTTGCGCGCACCGGTTGCTGGCAGCTGCTGAGCAGACTGCAGATGCGGTGCCCACGCCGATCCACCACAGCAATGGACCGATGACCGTCATCAGGGTAAGGAGAGAGCCACTGACCAGCCCGGCCATCGGCGTAGCGTAGGTCGAGAACCTCTGCCGGTCGTGAACGTATCCGGGGGTCTACAGATCTTGAATGGTCAGGTTGTGTCGGGTTCGAGTGTCAGTCCGGTGTGCGCGAGGAAGCCGTCGAGGAGATCGTCGCGGTACTGGATGCTCTTGAGTCGGTTCTTGATGATCGCCTGGAGGTG
>NZ_LEKG01000077.1:0-32778 GCF_001029515.1 Micromonospora sp. RV43
ACCCAGCCCTGCTCGGGTTGATCATGAAGTTGGCGGCATCTGGCGTCCGGTTTGGCGCCGCTAACCTCATGATCGACGCGAACGGTCGGCCGGTGAGGGTGGGACCGTGGCTGCGTTCAGGTCACGCGTGAGGTGTGACGCTCAGCTCTGGCGAGATCTTGGTAGGAGACGGCCCCTATGAGGGCGCCAAGCTTCCAAGATCTGCGGGGACGTCCGCGGCGGGAGCGGTGAGGGAAAGAGGCAGCGCGAGCAGAGAGACGGTCAGGTGTTCTGCTTGATGCGGTTCGTCAGCTCGGCGATCTGGTTGTAGAGCGAGCGCCGCTCCGCCATCTGCTGGCGGATCTTGCGGTCCGCGTGCATCACCGTCGTGTGGTCCCGGCCGCCGAACGCCTGCCCGATCCGGGGCAGCGACAGGTCGGTCAGCTCGCGGCACAGGTACATGGCCACCTGACGCGCGTTCACCAGCACCCGGGAGCGGGAGTGGCCGCGCAGGTCCTCCAGGCTCACGCCGAAGTAGTCGGCCGTGGACACCATGATCTGGTCCGCGGTGATCTCCGGGCCGGCGCCGTCCGGGATGAAGTCCCGCAGCACCTCCTCGGCCAGCGACAGCTCGACCGAGGATCGGGTGAGGCTGGCGAAGGCGGTGACGCGGATCAGCGCCCCCTCCAGTTCGCGGATCGAGTTCGACACCCGGGACGCGATGAACTCCAGCACGTCCGGCGGGGCGAACAGCCGCTCCTGGGCCGCCTTCTTCTGCAGGATCGCGATCCGCGTCTCCAGGTCCGGCGGCTGGATGTCGGCGAGCAGGCCCCACTCGAACCGCGTACGCAGCCGGTCCTCCAGCGTCGCCAGCTGCTTCGGCGAGCGGTCGGACGTGATCACGATCTGCTTGTTGGCGTTGTGCAGGGTGTTGAAGGTGTGGAAGAACTCCTCCTGCGTCCGCTCCCGGTTCTCCAGGAACTGGATGTCGTCGATCAGGAGGATGTCCACGTCCCGGTAGCGGCGCTGGAACGCGCTCGTCTTGTCGTCGCGCAGCGAGTTGATGAAGTCGTTCGTGAACTCCTCGGTCGAGACGTACCGGACCGAGCGCGCGTTGCCGAGCGTCGTGGCGTAGTGCCCGATGGCGTGCAGCAGGTGGGTCTTGCCCAGCCCGGAGCTGCCGTAGATGAACAGCGGGTTGTACGCCTTCGCCGGCGACTCGGCCACCGCCACGCTCGCGGCGTGCGCGAACCGGTTGGACGAGCCGATGACGAACGTCTCGAACATGTACTTCGGGTTGAGCCGGTTGCCGCCGCTCTCCGTACCGCCGGGGAGCCTGCGATCGGCCTGGCCTCCGCCACCCGGACGGTGGTGGTCGGCGCCACCCCGGCCGGGTCCGTTGTCGGTGGCGCCGTCGCGCGGCAGGCCGCGCATCGGCGCGGGGTCGGCGGGCGGGCTCTCCCGGTATCGGGGCTCGTATCCGCCGGCGTCGGGCACGGGCGGCTCGATGCGGGTGCGCTCGTCGAAGGCGCGGCGCTCGGGCGCGGTGCGTACCGGCTCGGCGAACGCGGCGCTGAAGAGCGTGTCCTGCGCGTCCCGGCCGGCCGGAATGAGGTGCGGGCGGCCGCCGCCGTCGGCGGTCCGCTGGCGCGGCGCCGGCTCGTCGAGCGGCTGCTCCGGGCGCGGTTCGGCGTACCCGGCCTCGGCGTACCCGGGTTCCGGGCGCGGCGACGGGAAGGCGGACGCGGGCGGGCCGGGCTGGTCGAAGCCGGGCAGCGGGGCGGCGGCGTCGTGCTCGGGCAGCGGCTCCGGGCCGCTGCGGTAGACAGTGCCGGCCGGGCGGGCGCCCGGGTCGTCGGCGACCCGCACGGTGACGGCCACCTGGATCGGCCGGCCGAGCCGGCGGCTCAACGCCTCGGTGATGGCCGGGCGGAGCCGGGACTCGATCACGTCCCGGGTGAAGGCGTCCGGCACGGAGAGCAGCGCCGTGTCCTCGACGATCGCCCGCAGCCGGGTGAGCCGGAGGTACGCCCGTTGCTGCGCGGAGATGATCTCGTCGGCGAGTTCGTCGGTGGTCGCCGTCCACACCGCGGCAAGGTCGGTCGCTCCGGTCACCGTCGTGCCACCCCCTCGCCTGCTCCTTCTCACGCCCGCCCGGACGGCTGACCGGTCGTCATCCACAAGTTATCCACAGCCTGTGTACCGACCGATTGTGGCCGCCCACCGGACGCGGGTCGGACCTGCCCCCCTCGATCCAGGGAGGCGTTGAAGCGGGTTCACCGTGCCGAACGATTCAACAGCGTGTCCGGTCTTGCCGATCGGCGACAAACCCCGGACCCCCGACGCCGACCGCAATCGCGCACGCTAACAGCGCGGACCCCACAGCATCAACCGGCGACACCCTGACGACCTTGGCAACATCAGTGAAAATCGCCCCTTCGGTCGCGCTTGCGCGCAGGTCGGACGCCCGAGTGTGACGTTTGACGGTCATTGCGTCCCTGCGTAGGCTGGAGCGGCTGCTCTCTCGCCCTCTGCTAGGGTGATTGATGCTTGCTGTCCGTGGCTGTCACCCCGCATCGCCGGGGAGCGTGTCGCGGCAGCGCCGATCGGAGGTCACCGACAGGTGATCTGGACCAGCACACGACCCCGGGCGATCCGCCGCGCGGGGCGTACGACAACGGAGAGCCTGACGTGAGCAAGCGCACCTACCAGCCGAACAACCGCCGGCGCGCGAAGACCCACGGCTTCCGGCTGCGCATGCGCACCCGTGCCGGCCGCGCCATCATCTCGACCCGTCGCTCCAAGGGCCGCGCCCGCCTGTCGGCCTGACGCCGACAGGTCCGGTCCGGGGACGTGGGCAGTCGTGCTGGCCGCCGCGCAACGACTGCGGCGCAGTAACGACTTCGCCGCAGCGGTTCGCGGTGGCCGACGCGTCGGTCGTGGCGCCGTCGTGGTCCACCTGACCCTCCCCGAGCCGATCGGCACCACCGCGACACTCTCGCCGGAGCCGGCGCGAAGCCTCGGTGCGGAGACCTCCGCACCGAGCCGCGCCGGCTTCGTCGTGTCCAAGGCCGTCGGCGGCGCTGTGGTCCGCAACAAGGTCCGCCGACGGCTCCGGCATCTGGTCCGCGAGCGGCTGGGCGAGCTGCCCGCCGGCACCACCCTCGTGGTACGCGCGCTGCCCGCGGCCGCCGACGCGACGTACGCCCGGCTCGGGGCCGACCTGGACGCCGCCATCGCCGCCGCACGGGCCCCCCGGGGACGGCGGTCGCGGTGACCGGCCCGACGACGACTCCGTCGCCCACAACCGGTGCCCGCATGCTGCTGGCACCCATCATCGCGTACCGTCGGTGGATAAGTCCGGCACTGCCGGCCCGCTGCCGGTTCTACCCGTCGTGCAGTGCCTACGCCGTCGAGGCGGTGTCCCGGCACGGTGCGCTGCGGGGAGCCTGGCTGACGGTCCGTCGGCTGTCGCGCTGCCACCCCTTCCACCCTGGTGGACACGACCCGGTTCCGGAGCCGGGCGACCGCCGCCGTTCCGACGTGACTGGAGCCTGAGTGTTTAGTCTCGACTGGATCTACTACGCGATCTCGTGGATCCTGCTGACCTGGCACTCGGCCTGGGACGCCATCGGAGTTCCGGTCGGAGCCGTGATCGGTACGAACTGGGCCTGGATCCTCGCCATCGTCTTCCTGGTGGTGACGGTCCGGGTGATCCTGTTCCCGGTCTTCGTCAAGCAGATCAAGTCGCAGCGTGCCATGCAGGCGCTCCAGCCGAAGGTCAAGGAGCTCCAGGAGAAGCACAAGGGTGACCGGGAGACGCTCCAGAAGGAGATGATGGAGCTCTATCGGAAGGAAAAGGCCAACCCGCTCATGGGCTGCCTTCCGATGTTCCTCCAGATCCCGGTCTTCCTGGGCCTGTTCCACACGCTGCGCCGCCTCAGCCCCGACAACCAGGGCAAGACCCTGTACGGCTGGACCGTCGACCAGTTCAACAGCGCCTCCAACGCGACGCTGTTCACCGCGCCGATCTCCGGCAAGTTCGGCTCCACCGCTGACGAGCTGAGCCGGCTCGGAGCGAGCACCGGCACGGTCAAGGTGGTCGCCGGCATCCTGGTGATCATCATGATCGCCACCACCTACCTGACCAGCCGTCAGATGATCCTCAAGACCGGGTGGGCCGAGGACCCGCAGCAGCGCATGGTGCAGCGGCTGATGCTCTACGGCATCCCGCTGTCGCTGCTGATCTCGGGTGCGATCTTCCCGATCGGTGTGATCATCTACTGGGTCACCAACAACCTCTTCACGCTCGGCCAGCAGCAGTGGGTGCTGCGGAAGTTCCCGCCGCCGCCGACCGCGAAGAGCACCAGCGCCGCCAAGAGCACCTCCGGCAAGGGCCCCGTGCAGCCGGCCAAGGCCGGTGGCCTGTTCGGCCGCAAGGCGGCCCAGCCGCCGGCGAAGGCTCCGGCCGTCGCGCCGAAGGTGGCCGGCCCGAAGCCTGGCGCCAAGCCGGTCAACCCGAAGAAGGGTGGCAGCAAGCCCGCCAAGCGACAGGGCTGAGCCCACAGGGCCACCGTCGCGACGTCGGCGGTGGCCCGTTCCGGCCGCGTGCTGCCATCCGAGGAGTCGGCGCCGGGCCGGAATCGCCGCGCGGAGCGCGGACACGGGCGAAACTGGCCCGTACAGACGTGCCCGAGGGCACCCGGCGAACCTCCCGCCGGCCCCGGGAGACCAGCGGACCCCCGACGGTCCGGCCGAGCGAGTACGGAGATGAGACCCGTGACCGAGACCAGCATCCCCAGCGCCGACCAGTCCCTGGACGAGGAGACCCCCGTTACCGCCGCCACCGAGACCGAGGACGCCGTGGGCGAGGCCCGGGAGAAGAAGGCCCCGGCCGACAGCGACCTGTTCCGGCAGAGCGAGATCGCCGCCGACTACGTCGAGGGGCTGCTGGACATCCTCGACTACGACGGCGACATCGACGAGCTGGTCTCCGGCGGCCGCCCCGTCGTCGAGGTCGTCGGCGGCCGGCTCCAGAACCTGGTCGGCCAGCGCGGCGCGACCCTGGAGGCGCTCCAGGAGCTGACCCGGCTGGCCGTGTTCCGTCAGACCGGCACCCCGAGCCGGCTGCTGCTCGACGTCGGCGGCTACCGGGCCGCCCGGCGCAAGGAACTGGCCGCCGTGGCGAAGAACGCGGTCGAGAAGGTCAAGGAGCACGGCGAGCCGGTGCGCCTGGAGCCGATGTCCGCGTTCGAGCGCAAGTGCGTGCACGACGTGGTGAACGCGATGAGCGGGGTGGAGAGCGAGTCCGAGGGCGTCGAGCCCAACCGCCGCATCGTCGTCCGGCCGGTGGCGGACTGAGGTCCGTGATCTCCGACGAGACGACGGCAGGAGCCGTGACCGGCCCGGGCGGTACGCCGCCCGGGCCGTCGGCTGTGCGCCCCGACAACACAGTCGACCCGGTCTTCTCCGATGACGACGGGCCGGCCGACCCGGCGTACCCGGGAAGGGCCGTGACCGACCCCGGCGAGCCCGCCTTCTCCGGCGAGCCGGCGGTGGTGACCGGGATCGAGCCCGCCGACCCGGCGGTGGACGTGACACCCGCCTTCTCCGGCGAGCAGGCGGCGGACGTGACGCCGGCCGACCCGGCCGCGGTGGCCGACCCGGTCTTCGCGGAGCCGTCGGCGGACGCACCGTCCCTCATGGACGGTGGCGACGCCCCCGAGCCAGCGACGGCGACGCTGCCGCCCGAGCTGGCGGAGGCCGCCCGCGCGTTGTTCGGTGACCGGCTCGACCTGGCCGCCGCGTACGCCGAACTGCTCGCCACCGACGGCGTGGTTCGCGGCCTGATCGGCCCCCGCGAGACGCCGCGCCTCTGGGAGCGGCACCTGCTCAACTGTGCGGTGGTGGCGGAACGGATTCCGGAGGGCGCCAGCGTGATCGACGTCGGCTCCGGTGCCGGGCTGCCCGGTCTGGTGCTGGCGATCGCGCGTCCCGACCTCACGGTGACGCTCGTCGAGCCGCTGGCCCGGCGGACCGCCTTCCTGATCGAGGCGGTACAGCGTCTCGGCCTGACCCGGGACGTCCGTGTCTTCCGTGGGCGGGCCGAGGAGGCGGCGGCCGGCTCGCGCGACCGGGAGCCACTGAGCGCCGACATCGTGACCGCCCGCGCGGTGGCGCCGCTGGACCGGCTCGCCTCCTGGTGCCTGCCGCTCGTGGCCCCCGGCGGACGGCTGGTCGCGCTCAAGGGCGCCTCGGCGGCCGACGAGATCACCGAGCACACCGAGGCCGTGATCCGCCTCGGCGGCGCGACCCCGGAACTGCACCGCTGCGGCGAAGGGGTGATCGACCCCCCGGCGACTGTGGTCGAGGTGGTCCGGGAGCGCGTGGTCAACCCGCGCCGTCCGAAGAAGCCGAAGCGGTCGCGTGGCGGTCGCCGTCGCGGCGACCGCTGAGCGGGTACGCCATTCCGCACGCCCGGTCCGGTCGTTGGACCGGTGGGCGTGACGCGATCGATCGCAACCCGACATGGACCCACCGCGCCCGTCGGCCGTAGGCTGACCGACGCGTCGATAGTGTGGAACGGCGGTGCCGGGCGGCACCCGAACCCGATGGTTCCCGCCGAACCGGCGGCGCCGTGCGAGGCGCGGACGCGATTCGACGGGTGCGAACCGACCATCCGGAGCGGGTAGGGATGACAGGTGCATGACGACGGCAGGTACGACGATCCACGGTTGACCGGACCAGGAGGCGAGCCCTCCGCCGACCCCGTTTCACGTGAAACCAACTACCAGGAGTGGACGGTGAACGAGCCCGGCGAACCGTCCTCCCCGTACCCGGCTCAGCCGTCCAAGCGGCGGGAGCCGTCGGCCGGCGGGCCCGTGCGGCCCGTGTCGTCCGTGCCGGCGAACGTACCGCCGGCCCGCGACCCGCTCGACCCGGCCGACGGTCCGGTGAACGCACCGACTCCGCGCCCGCCCGCGGTGCGGGCGAACGCCGCGGTACCCACCCGCTACGAACCCCAGCCGCCCGTCTCGGCCGTGCCGTTCCAGGCCGTCCCCGAGGTCACAGCGGCGCCGTCCGACACGCCACAAGCGGACGGGTACGGGGACGAGGTAGACGCCAGCACGTACGTTTCACGTGAAACCCCGACGCGCGAAGAGGATGATCCACCGTTGGCTATGGAGGCGATGCGCGCCGTGCAGATCCTGAATCCCAGTGGCGAGGTCACCATGCCGCGCCCCGACCGGACCCGGGTGATGTGCGTCGCCAACCAGAAGGGCGGCGTGGGTAAGACGACCACCACCGTGAACCTCGCAGTGGCGCTCGCGCTGCACGGCAACCGGGTGCTCGTGGTCGACCTTGATCCCCAGGGCAACGCCTCCACCGGTCTTAACGTGCCGCACCACACGGGCGTGCCCGACGTGTACGACTGCCTGATCGACAGTGTGCCGCTGGAGGAGGTGGCCCAGGCGGTCGAGGGCATCCCGAACCTGTGGTGCGTACCGGCCACGATCGACCTGGCCGGCGCCGAGATCGAGCTGGTCTCGGTGGTGGCCCGGGAGTCGCGCCTGGCGCGGGCCATCGCCGCGTACCCGGGTCACTTCGACTACGTCTTCATAGACTGTCCGCCGTCGCTCGGCCTGCTCACGGTCAACGCGCTCGTGGCCGCGCAGGAGGTGCTGATCCCGATCCAGTGCGAGTACTACGCGCTGGAGGGCCTCAACCAGCTGATCAACAACATCAACCTGGTTCGTCAGCACCTCAACCCGAAGCTTGAGGTCTCCACGATCCTGCTCACCATGTACGACAGGCGTACCCGGCTGGCCGACGCGGTGGAGCAGGACGTCCGGAACCACTTCGGCGACAAGGTGCTCCAGGCCGTCATCCCCCGCAACGTGCGTGTCTCCGAGGCACCGAGCTACGGCCAGTCGGTGATGACCTACGATCCCGGTTCGCGGGGGGCCACGAGTTACTTCGAGGCCGCCCAGGAGATCGCGGAGCGAGGCGTCAAGGAGCCGGTGAGCCGGAATGCGTAGTGCGGAGATGTCGCTGGGAGGCGTCGCATGAAGAACCGTCCCCGCGGCGGACTGGGCCGAGGGCTCGGCGCCCTCATCCCCACCGGACCGGTACCGGGCGCCGAACCGGCTGCCACCGAACCGGAATCGTCGGCCACTGCCGCGTCGCCGTCGGCTCCGGTCGCCGGCGCGACCGCCGCCATCACCGGCGGCGTCGGGGGTACCCCGCCTCCGGCCGTCGAGCCCGAGCCCCAGCTGAGCCCGGTGCCCGGCGCCCGCTTCGCGGAGATCCCGGTCGACGCGATCGTGCCGAACCCGAAGCAGCCCCGGCACGTCTTCGACGAGGAGGCGCTGGAGGAGCTGAAGACCTCGATCCAGGAGGTCGGCTTCCTCCAGCCGATCGTGGTCCGCCAGCTCGACCCCGAGAAGTTCGAACTCGTGATGGGTGAGCGGCGCTGGCGTGCCGCCCAGGCGGTCGGCCGGGAGACCATCCCCGCCATCGTCCGGGACACCAAGGACGACGCGATGCTCCGGGACGCGCTCCTGGAGAACATCCACCGCGCCAACCTCAACCCGCTCGAAGAGGCGGCGGCGTACCAGCAACTCCTTGAGGAGTTCGGTGCCACGCACGAGGAACTGGCCCGGCGGATCGGCCGCAGCCGCCCGCAGATCTCCAACACGATCAGGCTGATGAACCTGCCACCCGCCGTGCAGCGCCGGGTCGCCGCCGGTGTCCTCTCCGCCGGCCACGCCCGGGCACTGCTCAGCCTGGACAACGCCGAGGCGCAGGAGGCACTCGCCGAGCGGATCGTTCGCGAGGGCATCACGGTCCGCGGCGCCGAGGAACTGGTGCACCTGGCGCTCGCCGAGGAGCCGGCGAAGTCGGCCGCCGCCAAGCGCCGGCCGAAGCCGCATGCCCCGGCGCTCACCGATCTCGCAGACCGGCTGTCGGACCGGTTCGACACCCGGGTGAAGGTCGACATCGGCCGCAGCAAGGGCAAGATCACGATCGAGTTCGCCACCGTCGACGACCTGGAGCGGATCGTCGGCATCATCGGCGTGGGCGAGGACGGGCAGCCCGAGGCGTAGCCCTTTTCTCCGGTGTCGATCCGGCCGCATCCCGACGAGGGGATGCGGCCGGATCTGTGTCCGGGTCGGTTCGGTGCCGTTCGTCGGGCATGGCGGTTCGTTGGGTCACGGCTACTCGGTCGACGGGGACCGGCCCCTCCGAAGCCGATGCCGTCTCCGACGAGGGGCTGGGCCGTCTGGTGCCGGTGGTGCTCACCGATGCCCTAGCGTCCTTCCGCGCTGATGCGGTCGAAGCGGGAGCATCCTGGGTCGCACCGGCTGTTGGGCTGTCGTGCCTCGCCCGTCGTTTCACGTGAAACGGGGGCAGGCGACTGGGTGGTGGCGGTGAATCTGCTATCCGCGTTACTGATCGGCGGCAGGCCGCGCGCCCGAGCGCTGAAGGGCTGAGTACGCGAGGGCCGAGTGCGCAAAGGTTCCGAAAGAGCCGCCGTTCGGCGTTGACGAGTCGGTCCGCGCCCACTCCGCTGGTCTGGCAGAAGGGCTGGCGGTGACGGCTCAGACGGAATCCGTTGCTTGGTGATTCGCTCGTTCCGCGTGACGCACTCGTCTAGCCGCCAGCTGGTGCCGCCCACCGATCGCACGCACGCGAACCGGTTCTCCGCCGGAAAGCCATTCGAGCCGCCGGGCTGCCGGGCTGCCGGGCCGTCGAGCCGCCGGGCCGTCGGGCTGCCGAGCCGCCCTGCGCGGGCCAGCGTGCCGGCGTGCCGGCGTGCCCCGGGCTGGCGTGCCGACTGTCCCGGGCGGCAAGCCCTGAGCTAGGGCAAGGGCGATCGGAGGATGACCATGCTGACGGGCCAGAGGGTTGAGCACGCCCGGCCGTGACGACCGCGCAAGAGCCGTCCTGCCGACCCCTATCCGATC
The DNA here is from genome assembly GCF_001029515.1 of Micromonospora sp. RV43. Lineage (NCBI taxonomy): Bacteria > Bacillati > Actinomycetota > Actinomycetes > Micromonosporales > Micromonosporaceae > Micromonospora > Micromonospora sp. RV43. The sequence goes on from NZ_LEKG01000077.1 coordinate 9,948, forward strand.
AGCGCCTGTGAGCGATCCAGGCGCATTGAGCCGCGCCCCGCCGAACCGGGGAGCACCTGAGTGAGGGTCGCTGAGCCGAGCAGTGCCGAACCGAGCAGTGCCGAACCGAACACTGCCGAACCGGGGAGTGTCGAACCGGCGAGCGGCCGAGCCGGGAGCGCCGAGCCGGGAGCGCCTGTCGCGAGGAGCCCGGCCAGCGGGCCGAGCTGTGCGGCCCGGCTCAGCATCCCTGGGCCGAATGATGCTGACTCGTTCGCGCCGCCGTCGATGACCCGGCATCGCTCTCCGGGGCGGCCGGGTGGTCGCACGCCTCCAGGGCGGTGGCGAGCCCGATCAGCGATCGAGCGGCAAACCCGAGGCCCGGCAAACCCGAGGCCCGGCAAACCCGAGGCCCGGCAAACCCGAGGCCCGTGCGCCAGCTCGGGATCGGCCAGTCGGCTCAGACGCGCTTGCTGTTTCACGTGAAACGCGGCGACCAACCCGACCCTCATCCGATCGAGTCCCGGCTGTGCCGGGTACAAGCGATGCGGCGCGGTGCTGGCCATAAGTCGAGCGGTGGTCGGCGCGGCTCGGTATCCGCGCGGCCCGCCCGCTCCCAACGAAACAGCCGGATGGCTCGCCTCGCAACTCACCTGTCGCCGTCGCCCGGAGGCGCCTCGTTCGATCCGCCGCATCCGCCGAGGACGCAGTCACGGAACAAGCCCGGTCGACGCCAGCGAGCCGAGCGACCGCGCCGAGATGCGGGCCGACGCATCCGCCGTTTCACGTGAAACACGCACGAGAAGAAGCCGCCAGCACCCGGTGCGGATCGGTCACCGGATCGTTGGAAGAACGGGCCCAGACGCACCCCGAGTTATCCACAGCGGTTGTCCACAGGCACTCCCCGTTTCACGTGAAACAAAGCGAGGAAACCCTTGCTGAGCAGTGCATGACGCGCTGTGCTGGTGATCTCGGCAGCCTGTGGACAACGCGGTGGACAACCGGTGGGCGGCCAGTGGAACAGGTAGGGACAGGCGTCGCCAACTCGGTTAGGGTCAGCGTCGTGCCGGACACCCCTCCCTCAGTTCCCGACTTCACCCAGTGGCCGTCCTTCCCCTTCGAGGGCGATCTCCGCGTCAAGCAACTCGACGAGCCCGTACCGTTCGAACCTCCCCGCCGCGGCGAGGCGGACCGGGAGTGCACCGCCTGCAACGCGCCCGACGAGGCGTACATCTGGGTCGGTGAGCGGTGGCGCGTCCGCGCCATGGACCGGCCCACCGGCCTGCCGATGGTCCTGATCCTGGAGTCCCGTTCCCACCTGGATCTGGGCGACCTGCCGAACCTGCTCGCCGCCGAACTGGGCGTGATGACCGTCCGCCTGGAGCGGGCCGTCCGCTCGCTCGACGGAGTGGCCCGCGTCCACGTGAACCGGTGGGGCGACGGCTCGGCGCACCTGCACCTGTGGTTCCTGGCCCGGCCGTACGGGCGACTGCAGCTGCGGGGCACGTTCCTGTCGCTGTGGGACTCGATCCTGCCCCCGATCTCCGAGGAGAAGTGGCGGGAGAACCTCGCCATGGTGGCCGCGTGGCTCGCCGAGTTCGGCGGCCGCCCGTTGGCCGAGCCGCCGCGCATCCACTGGCAGGCGCCGTCGAGTCTCTCCCCGACCTCGCCCGCGAACGCCGCTGAGGAGCCCGAGGACGAGGCCGTGTCGGTGATCGAGGCAGCGGACGAGATCCCCGAGTCCGACGCGGCAGCGGGCCTCTCAGACCCCTCGGCGGGCCCGTCGGAGCCCGACCCGGTCCCGCAGGCCGGCCCTGCACCGGAACACGCAGGGGACAGTGCCCCGGACAGCGAAGACGAGGACGAGGCCGGGCCGGACGACGCCGCGGACGACCGGCCGGACGCAGCGCGTACCCGGGAGAGCTGAGGTCAGCGACGCCGTGCGGCGGCCCGGGTCACGAGCGTGCCGAGGACCCGGCCGAAGTCCAGCCCGGCCGCCTGGATCGCCAGCGGCAGCAGCGACGTCTCGGTCATGCCCGGGGAGACGTTGACCTCCAGCACGTGCGGGTCGCCTCCGCCGTCGACGATCAGGTCGACCCGGGACACGTCGCGCAGTCCGAGCGCGGTGTGCGCGGCGAGCGCCACCTCGGTCACCCGGGCGGTCGTCGCGGCGTCGAGCCGGGCCGGCGCGTGCCAGGTGGTACGGCCGGCGGTGTAGCGGGCCGCGTAGTCGTAGACGCCGTTGCGCGGCACGATCTCGACCGGGGGCAGGGCCTGCGGGCCCTTGCCGAGGTCGAGCACGGAGACCGCCACGTCCATCCCGGGGACGTAGCGCTCCACGAGTGCGGTCTGGTCGTACGCGAAACAACCCACCATCGCGGCCGGCAGCGACGCCGCCTCCCGGACCACGGCGGCGCCCAGTCCGGAACCGCCCTGCGCGGGCTTGACCATCAGCGGCAGCCCGAGGCGGTCGACGATCCGGTCCAGGACGGCCACCGCTCCCAGCTCGGAGAAACGGTCGTGCGGCAGCGCCACCCAGTCGGGTGTGGGGATACCCGCCTCGCGCAGCACCGCCTTGGCGGACGGCTTGTCCCAGGCGAGGCGGGACGACCGGGCGTCGCAGCCGACGTAGGGCACGTCCCAGAGGTCGAGTACGCCGCGCAGCGAGCCGTCCTCGCCGGTGGCGCCGTGCAGGGCGATCACCACGGCGTCCGGCGGGTCGGCGGTCAGGGCGGGCAGCAACGCCACGTCGGCGTCGCGCAGTTCCGCGTCGACGCCGACGGCACGCAGCGCGTCGAGCACCCGGCGGCCCGACCGCAGTGAGACGTCCCGCTCGTAGGAGAGGCCGCCCGCGAGCACGAGCACGTGCAGCTCGTCGGCGGCGGATCCGGTCACGGGAGGCGGTGCGGCGGGGCTGTCGGACATGCGGGCATCATGCCAAGTCGGGACCGGGCGCGTCCGAGCCGCCCTGGCGACGGCGGGGTCCGGCGCCGCCGACCGCGCCGAAGACCTTGCGCATGGCGATCTCCTGCTCCATCACCCCGGCGAGCCGGCGGACGCCTTCGCGGATCCGCTCCGGCGTCGGGAAGGAGAAGTTGAGCCGCATGTTCCCGGTGCCGGTGCCGTCGGCGTAGAAGCCGGTCCCCGGCACGTACGCGACGCGGGCGGCCACGGCGCGCGGCATCATCGCCTTGGAGTCGAGCCCGTCGGGCAGCGTCGCCCAGACGAACAGGCCGCCCCGCGGTGTGGTCCAGGTGGTGCCCTCCGGCATCAGGTCGGCCATCGCGTCGAGCAACGCGTCCCGGCGCTCGCGGTAGACCTCGCGGTAGACCTTGAGCTGCTGCCGCCAGGGCATGGTGCCGAGGTACGTCGAGACGGCCGACTGCGCGTAGGCGCTCGGGCAGAGGATCTGCGCCTCGCTGGCGATGACCAGCTTGTCGCGGACCGCGTGCGGGGCCAGGATCCAGCCCACCCGCAGGCCCGGCGCGAACGTCTTGGAGAACGTGCTCAGGTAGAAGACCCCGTCGCGCCGCCGGGCCCGCAGCGGCCTGGGCGCCTCACCCTCGAAACCGAGCTGACCGTACGGGTCGTCCTCCACCACGAGCAGCCCGGCGCGCTCGCAGATGTCGAGCACCCGTTCGCGCCGCTCCTCGCTCAGCGTCACACCGGCGGGGTTCTGGTAGGTGGGGATGGTGTAGAGGAACTTCACCCGCCGGCCTGCTCGGGCCAGGTCGGCGATGGCCGTCTCCAGCGCCTCCGGGATGAGCCCCTCGTCGTCCATCGGCACGTGGGCCACCTGGGCCTGGGCGGCCTGGAACACCCCGAGCGCGCCGACGTACGTCGGGCCCTCGGCGAGCACCACGTCACCCGGGTCCAGGAAGAGACGAGCGACCAGGTCGAGGGCCTGCTGGCCGCCGACCGTGACCACCACGTCCTCCGGTGAGGCACCGCAGGAGGCGTCGATCCCGGACAGGGACATCACCTCGCAGATCCGCTCGCGCAGCTCCGGGGTGCCCTGGCCGATGCCGTACTGGAGGGTGGTGGCGCCGTGCTCGGAGCCGAGCCGGCCGAGCATCTCGCCGACCGCGTCCAGCGGCAGCGCCGCGATGTAGGGGGCCCCACCGGCGAGCGAGACGACCTCCGGCCGGCTGGCCACCGCGAAGAGTGCCCGGATCTCCGAGGCGGTCATTCCGCGGACGCGCCGGGCGTACCGGTCGGTGTAGTCGTCGAGCGTCGTGCCGGTCATGGACATCACCTCGATCGGGTGTCGGCGGGGCTGCCGCCCGGTGTGGTACCCGCGATGCCGACATCCATTGGCGGCGGGGGCCGGTTGGTCGATCGTAGTCCCCGGTGACGGTCGCGGCACCGGCCGTGTGGACACGTCCACATCCCGGACCCGCCGTCGGCCGTCCGGGCGAGGGCTCGCGCGTTCACTCCCGTACCGCCGGACGGGGGCGTACGATCGCTCGTCGGGAGCAGGAGGGCGCGGGACTCACCGGCGCTCCGAGCCTAGTGGTGGGGTGCGCTCATGTCGCGACGTCTGGTCAGCCTGACCCTGGACACGCTGGAGGACCTGCCTCGATCCTGCCGGAGCTGCGTCTACTGGGAGCTGGATCCGGTCTCCGCCGAGCGGGCCTGCGCAGCAGGTGACCCGGGCCTGGAGAAGGAGGCGTGGGTCTCCCAGACGCTGCTGGAGTGGGGTTCCTGCGGCAAGCTCGTCTACGTCGACGGCATGCCGGCCGGTTTCGTCATGTACGCCCCACCGGCGTACGTCCCGCGCTCGATGGCGTTTCCCACCTCACCGGTCTCGGCGGACGCGGCTCTGCTGATGACGGCGCACGTGGTGCCCGCCTTCGCCGACGGCGGCCTGGGCCGGATGCTGGTGCAGGGCGTGGCCCGCGACCTGACCAAGCGCGGCATCAAGGCGATCGAGGCGTTCGGCGACGCCAAGTTCGGCGACGACGCGGACGACCCGGCCCGCGCGTGCGTGGCACCCGCCGACTTCTTCCTCTCGGTGGGCTTCAAGACGGTCCGGCCGCACCCGCGCTACCCCCGCCTGCGGCTGGAGTTGCGGACGGCGCTGAGCTGGAAGTCGGACGTCGAGTACGCGCTGGAGAAGCTGCTCGGCTCGATGAGCCCGGAGACGCTGCTGCGGCCGGTCCGCCCGGCACCCGCCACCCGCTCGACGAGCTGAGCCGCGGGTCAGTCGACGACGGTGCCGGCGGCCACGATCGCCCGCAGTTCGCTCACGTCGATCGAGCCGGTCGGCACGTCCCGCTCGATCGGCAGGTACATCCGCTGCACGCCGGCCACGATGGCCTCGACCACCCGGTCCCGGAAGCGCGGGTCGACGAGCCGCGCCCGGTCGTCCGGTGAGGTGAGGTAGCCGACCTCGACGCGTACCGCGGGCATCCGGGTGAGCCGGAGCAGCTCCCATGCCTTGGCGTGGGTACGGCAGTCGCGCAGCCCGGTGCGGGCCACGATCTCCCGCTGCACGAGCCCGGCCAGGCGCTCGCCGGTCGCCGACGTGACGCCGTTGTCGGTGCCGTAGTGGTAGGTGGCCACACCCTCGGCCTCCGGGTTGGCGTGCCCGTCGGTGTGCAGGGAGATGAACACGTCGGCGCCGAGGGAGTTGGCGAGCTGGGCCCGGTCCGCGTCCGGCAGACAGTCGCCGGGCGACGGACCCCGGGTGAGCTGCACCCGTACGCCGGCAGCGGCGAGCCGCCCCTCCAGCCGGCTGGCGAGGTCGTGCACGAGGTCCGCCTCGCTCCAGCGCAGCGTGCCGTCGGGCACCACCACGCCCGGGTCGGTGCCCCCGTGCCCCGGGTCGATCACCACGGTCCGCCCGATGAGCGTCGGCCCGGCCTGCCGGATGGCGTCGGACTCGCGCAGCCACTGCGGGCGCCCGCCGACCACCTTGCGGCCGAGGCGGCGCAGCGCGTTGACGGTGTGCGGCCCGCACGAGCCGTCCGGTTTCAGGCCCATCTCCCGCTGGAACTGCGCCACCGCGCGGGAGGTGCGGATGCCGTAGATGGCGTCGGCGCGGCCCACGTCGTACCCCATCTCCAGCAGGCGTTCCTGGAGCGAGCGGACGTCCTCGCCGGTCAGCGGCTCGGGCACGGCGTGGTAGAGCGCGCGGGCCCCGAACCGCCAGCGGGCCGCGTCGAGCGCCCGCCAGGTCTCGGCACCCACCCGCCCGTCGACGCTGAGGCCGCGGGACTGCTGGAAGGCCCGTACCGCGCGTTCGGTCTGTGCGTCGTAGTCGTCTCCTCCGGCCTCGGCGGGAAGAAGTTCCAGGCCGGCGAGGACGGTACGGATCTCGGCCACCGCCGGTCCCTGGTCACCGGGTCGGATCGGACGCACGACGACCCCCTCTGCACGGACGTTGGCGGACCGGAACTCCGACGGATGCTTACGGAGCGTACCGTGGGCGATACCCGGCGGGTTCGTGTTCATGCAGGTCAGGAAAGCCGCAACCCCCGCCACCGGGCGTGGTGACGGGGGTTGCGGCGGTGCCGGTACGGCTCAGAGCGCCGACTCGATGAGCTTGACCAGCTCGCCCTTCGGCTTGGCGCCGGCGATCGACTGCACGGGCTGGCCGTTCTTGAAGATGGTCAGCGTCGGCACCGACATCACCCGGTAGGCGCGGGCCGTCTCCGGGTTCTCGTCGATGTTGAGCTTGACGATGGTGACCTGGTCCTTCATCTCGCCCGCGATCTCCTCCAGCAGCGGCGAGACCTTGCGGCAGGGGCCGCACCACTCCGCCCAGAAGTCGACCAGAACCGGCTTGTCGGACTGCAGCACGTCACTGACGAAGCTGGCGTCCGTGACCGCCTTGGTTGCTCCCACTATGAACTCTCCTCCTCCGAACCTTGCTCGTGGAACTCTCAGCCCTGAATGGTGGCGATGAACCGCTCGGCGTCCAGCGCGGCGGCGCAGCCGGTGCCGGCCGCCGTGATGGCCTGCCGGTAGGTGTGGTCGACGAGGTCACCCGCCGCGAACACACCGGGCACGCTGGTACGGGTGCTGGGGGCCTGCACCTTCACGTACCCCTCGTCGTCCAGCTCGACCTGACCGCGGAACAGCTCGCTGCGCGGGTCGTGCCCGATCGCCACGAAGACGCCCGTGACGTCGAGCACCTTGCTCTCGCCGGTGTGCACGTTGCGCACCCGTACGCCGTTGACCTTGCCGTCGTCGCCGAGGATCTCCTCGACCACGGAGTTCCACTCGACCTTGATCTTCTCGTTGCCCAGCGCCCGGTCCGCCATGATCTTGCTGGCGCGGAACGAGTCGCGGCGGTGGATGATCGTCACCGACTCGGCGAAGCGGGTGAGGAAGCTGGCCTCCTCCATCGCCGAGTCGCCGCCGCCGACCACCACGATGTGCTGGTTGCGGAAGAAGAAGCCGTCACAGGTGGCGCAGGACGACACGCCGTGGCCGAGGTATTCCTGCTCACCCGGCACACCCAGCGGACGCCAGGCCGAACCGGTGGAGAGGATGACGGCGTGCGCGCGGTACGCGGTCTCGCCCACCCACACGGTGCTCACCGCGTCGGAGCCGATCTCGCCGGTGTCCTTCAGCTCGACCCGCGTCACGTCGTCGGTGAGGAACTCGGCGCCGAAGCGCTCGGCCTGCTTGCGCATGTTGTCCATCAGCTCGGGGCCGAGGATGCCGTCCGCGAAGCCGGGGAAGTTCTCCACCTCGGTGGTGGTCATCAGCGCGCCACCCGACTGCACGCCCTCGATCACCAAGGGCTTCAGGTTGGCGCGGGCGGCGTAGACCGCCGCCGTGTAGCCGGCCGGACCGGAGCCGATGATGATCAGGTTGCGGACCTCGTCCACTGCCGTCTCCCGATGTGTGTGTTCGTCACCGGTCGCACCGATGTCGATCCCGAGTGCCGACGGCTCAGGGGCGCCGGCGCCTGACTTGCAGAACGTCATCGTACGAAGCGGGGATTCCCGAGCCGGTCATCCGGTGGGTCAGGTCACGTGGCGGGACAAGCGTCGTGACCGCGTTTTCACCCTACCCGCGTCCGGAACCGCGTGTCCGCGCCGGACCCGGGTACTCCGCACTCCGGCCCGCTCACCCAGCCCCAGCGGGCGCCGCCCGCGTCCGCGAACGTCACCACGAGCGCCGGTGCGCCCTGGAACCGGGCGTAGTCGACCATGTTCACGGTGAGCGGCCCGGAACCGTGCTCGACCCCGATCGCGGTGAGGCACGCGGCGAGGTTCTCCGGGCGGGTCAGCCGGTCCAGCCCGCCGAGGCCGCTGAGGCGCTGACTGTCCATGGACAGGGGCGTCTCCGCGCCGTCCTTCGCCGCGCCGGACGGACCGGCCATGTCTCCGGGGATCGACTTCGCTCCGGCGGGCACCCGGCCGCCGGCGAGGCGTTCCGGCGTCCAGTCGGTGCCGCTGCGCACTGCCGGTCCGGTGGTCCGGTACGGCGCGGCGGCCATCGGCGCCGCCTCCCGGGCCGCCTGGTCGGCCGTACCGCTGTCGCCCGTGTCGGCCATCCGGCCGACACCGAGCCCCACCGCGGCGACCGAGGCCGCGGCCAGCGCCACCGGCCCGGCGATGCGGGCCCAGCGCCGGGGACGACGACCGGGGCCGCTGTGCCGGTCGGGACGGGGTGCCGTGCCGGGTGGCCGGCTCGCGCCGCCGGACTGCGCCGGCACGAGCGGCGTACCGTCGCGCAGCGCGGGGCCGGCGCCGGCGAGCGCCGCGGTGATCCGGTCGGCCACCGCCTGCGGCATCTCCGGCGCGGGGGCCGCGGCCCAGCCGGCCAGGTCGGCGCCGACCAGGTCGATCGCGTCGGCGAGATTCTCGTACGCGGCACGCCACGTCGGGTCCTGCTCGACCAGCCGTGCCACTGTCGCCTGCTCGGGGGTGCCGTCCAGCGCCCCGCCGAGGTAGTCGGCGAGCAGGTCGTGGTCGACCTCGCTGAACTCCCGGGAAGTCACGGCTCCTCCTGGCTGACGGCCTGACGGGACGCTCCCGACGAGGATCCGACGCCCTCGGGGCGTCTGCGGTTCCCGGAGGTGAGCCGCGGCACGTCGGCGGCCGGTGCGTCGGCGCCGGTCCGCAGGTGCCCGAGCAGCACGGCGAGGCGGGCCCGGCCGCGGGCGCACCGGCTCTTGACCGTGCCCTCGGCGACGCCGAGCATGGCGGCGACCTCGGCCACCGGGTAGCCCTGCACGTCGACCAGGACCAGCGCGGCCCGCTGTTCGGCGGGCAGTGCCGCGAGCGCCTGCCGGACCACGAGCGCGGTGTCGTGGTCGTGGGCCGGCGCGGCCGGTTCCGGACCGCCGGTGTGCCGGCCCGGTTCGCCGTCGGTGTGCACGCCGTCGGGCAGCGGGACGGTGGCGTGGGTCTGCCGCCGCCGGATCCGGTCCAGGCAGGCGTTCACCACGATGCGGTGCAGCCAGGTGGTGACCGCCGAGTCGCCCCGGAACCGGGCCGCGGCGCGGTGCGCCGACAGCATGGCGTCCTGGAGGGCGTCGGCGGCCTCCTCACGGTCGCCGATCGTCCGCAGCGCGACCGCCCAGAGGCGGTCCCGGTGCCGTCGGAACAGCTCGGTGAAGGCGTCCCGGTCGCCTGCCGCGTGTGCCCGGAGCAGCTCCAGGTCGGAGCGGCCGGGCTGCGCGCCGTCGCGTTCCGCCATCACCACATCCGGCGGAGGTGGCGCGGCGGGGACGGCGGCCGGGTCACGAGCCCTGGACCACGATCTCCTGGACGCCGAGCTTCCAGCTGTTGCCGCTGTCCTTCGCCGGCAGCTTGGTGATCCAGAACAGCAGGTACTGGTACTTCTGGTCCGGCTCGAAGGCGTTGAAGATCATCTTGGTGCCGCCGTCCTCGTTCGCCGGCCCGATCAGCGTCGAGTAGGCGTTGACGAGCTGCTTGTCGCCGGAGGAGCTGGACGGGAAGTCGCCGCGGGCGCCGGTACGCAGCTCCACGGTGGCACCGGTGGCCGAGAGCGTCGCCTCCAGCTGCTTGACCGTGTGCGGGGCGCCCAGGTCGATCCAGACACCCATGCCCTTCTTGAGGCCGCCGAACTTGCCGTTGTTGCGGTAGCTGTTGGTCTCCCAGCCCTCGTCGTCGTTCCCGTCGATCACCTTCTCGGCGTTGCGCACCTCGGCGCGGTCGCCGTCCGGGTCGATGATCCGTACGTCCTGGATGGTGAGCTTGCGGACCTGCGCGGCGGGCTCGGCGCCGCCCCCGGTGGCCGGCGCGCTGTTCGACGGCTGGGCGACCGGCTCCTTGTCGCCGTCGTCGCCACCACCGAGCGCGTTGATGCCGATGAGCAGCCCGACCAGGGCGACCGCCAGCAGACCGGCGATGCCGATGGCGACCTTGCGACCGCCGGCCGCGGCCAGCGGTGAGGGTTCCTCGCCGGGCTCGGCGGTGAAACGCAGCGGACCGGCCTGCTCCAGGAACTGCTCGTCGGCGGGGATGTCGAGCCGGCTCAGCTCGGCGGCCAGCACGTCCGACGACGGCGGAGGGATCTCCGCGTCGAGCAGGTCCATGGTGAGGTCGTCGAGGTAGGCCGGCACACCGGCGCGCATCTGCCGTGGCGCGGCGATGGCGCCGCCGGCGTCCCGGACGGCGTCCGGCAGGGCGGCGCGGCCGTGCCCGGCGGTGGCGCCGTGCAGCGGGGCCTCGCCGTGCGGCCAGTGCCCGGTCAGGGCGAAGTAGAGCACCCCGCCGACCGCGCGCAGGTCGTTCTCCTGGCTGTCCGCGCCGTCGGTACGCGCGTCGGCGAGCACCACACGGCCGTCGTCGCTGATCATGACGGTGCCGGGGTGGAGGTTGCCGTGCACCATGCCGGTGGCGTGCACGGCGGCGAGGGCGCTCGCGACGGCGTTGCCGATCGCGGTGGCCCGGGCCGGGTCCAGCGGCCCGTCGGCGGCGACCAGCTCGCGCAGCGACTGCCCGTCGACCCACTCGCGGACCACGTAGGCCCGGTCGTCCTCGTCGATCGCGTCGTAGACGCCGACCAGGTTGGGGTGGATGACGCGGCTCGCGGCGACCGCGGCCTGAAGCATCTCGGTGGCGGAGTCGCCACCCGGGTAGCGGAGGACCACGGCGACGGGACGGCGGAGCACCACGTCGACACCGCGCCAGACCAGCCGGCCCGCGCTGTCGTTGTTGATGTGCTCGACCAGTTCGTACCGCTCCGCGAGCAGCTCACCGACAGTGGGAGCACCGAAGGTCACGACCGCAGGAGAGGTCTCCTCCGCTTCCTGACCCTCGCCGACCTGGGTCACCCGTCCTCCCTCGGTGATCGCGTCGATCGATGGACCCGTGCTGCTGGGCATGTGGCTTCCCGCTCTGCCTTCGGTGGAACGGCCGGCGGTCTCGACACCCGCGCCGATCCCGGTCGTACCCGTCGAGAGCGACCTTACCCGGGATGCCCGGTTCTCCGACATGTCATCTTCCCGCTGTGACCGGCCGGAAGGCCAGTCGCCACGGGCCCCGGCCGGGTCGCCCGCCCACCCGGCGGGCGAGCCGGACACGCACCGTCAATCTAAAGGTTGGCGGCAACGAGGCGGCACAGGGGCGTACCGGTGCGGAGACGGGGAGGTTTTCCCCGCCCCGGCCTGCGCTCCCTCGTCCGTACGGTTGGTTGTCCACAGGCCGAGAGGCCCATTGGACGGCGGAATTCCAAGTTATCCACAGCCGTATCCCCAGCCTGGTGATCCTCGTTCACCGTCGGTCACCGAGGGGGTCAACGCCCGAGGCGCCGCCGGACCATCCCGACCACCTCGGTGATCTCGCCGATCCGCAGCACCATGGCGAGCCCGAGATAGGTCGCGCCGATCGCCGCGCCGCCGATCACCAACTGGACCGCCGCGGCGAGCCAGCTCAGGCTCGCCGGGTCGCCGGGGAGCACGGCCACCACGAGCACGCCGACGAGCGCGGCGCCGAGCGCCGCCACGACCACCCGGCCGAGCGTCCGCATGATCCCGCCCAGTCCGATCCGGCCCACCCGGGGCCGCAGCAGCATCGCCGAGATGATCGCCGCCGCCAGGTACGACACGGCGTTGCCGAGCATCATCCCGGCGGCCGCGAACGTGTTCGAGAAGAGCAGGAACAGGCCCACCTGGAGCAGGACGCGCAGCGCCACCACCGGGATGTTGATCAGAGCCGGGGTACGGGTGTCCGGCAGCGCGTAGAACGCGAAGGTGAAGAGCTGGCTCACCGCGAACGGCACCAGGCCCAGCGCCGCCACCAGCAGCACCGTCGAGGTGGCCACCGCGTTGTCGCCGGTGAACGCGCCGTACCGGAAGACCACCACCGAGATCGGGGCGGCCAGCACCGCGTAGCAGACCGCGATGGGTGCGAGCACCGCGGTGACCATCCGGGTGCCCCGGGACAGGTCGGCGGTGACGTCGTGGAACCGGTTCTCGGCCGCCGCCGCGCTCATCCGGGGCATCAGCGCCGTGATGATCGAGACCGCGATGATGCCGTGCGCCATCATCAGCAGCAGGAAGACGTTGTTGTAGATCAGCAGGCCGGCGTTCTCGCCGTCCCCGCCGGTGGCCCGGTTGAGCAGGTTGACCACCACGAAGAGGCCGAGCTGGTTGACCGCGACGTAGCAGAACATCCAGGCGCCGAGCCGGGCCAGCTCGCGCAGCCCCAGCTCGCGGAAGTCGAACCGTGCCTTCCACCGGAAGCCGACCTTGCGCAGCGCGGGCAGCAGGCCGATCGCCTGCACCGCCACGCCCAGCAGCGTGCCGCCGCCGACCAGCAGGATCCGGTCCCAGCCCACCTCGTCGGGCCGGAGGCCGGTCGCGCCGAAGACGACGATGTACAGGCCGAACGTGCCGATCGACACGAGGTTGTTGAGGATCGGCGCCCACATCGGGGCGGCGAAGTGTCCCCGGGTGTTCAGCACCGCGGCGATCAGCGCGCTGATGCCGGTGAAGAACAGCATCGGCAGCATCAGGTACGACAGCCGGGTGACGAGCGTCGTGTACGCCGGGTCGTCGCCGCCGGCCGCGTACACGGCGGTCAGCACCGGGGCCAGCAGCACCGCGATCAGCGCGGTCGCGGCGAGCGCCAGTACCGCGAGCGTCAGCAGGCGCTGCGCGTACGCCTCGCCCCGGTCCGCGTCGATCTTGCGGCGGCGCACCAGCACAGGCACCAGGACGCTCGTCAGCACGCCGCCGAGCAGGAACTCGTACACCTGGTTGGGCAGGAACTGGGCGGTGGTGAACGCGTCGCCGACCATCGTGCCGAGCGCGGCGCCGATCATCAGGTTGCGGATGAACCCCGTACCCCGGCTCACCAGGCTGCCGATCGCCATCACCGCGCTGTTCGCCGCGGCGCTGGTCTCGGCGACCACCTCCTGCGGCGGTGCGACGGCCTCGACGCCGGGCTGGTTCAGCGGCTCGGCGGAGATGAAGGTGGCGCCGTCGTCCGGCGGCAGGCCGCCGCCGTGCGCGTTCGCGCTGCGGTAGAGCCCGCCGCTCATCTGCCAGCCTCCAGGGGTACGTGGCGACCGGGCCCGGCCGGCCCCGCTCAACCGGAACCTTAGTCAACCCGGGCCCGTTACCCGCGCCCGGCGCGGTCGATCCACCTCCGGCCCGATAGGCTGGCGATCCCATGTCCGAAGCCTCCGCCTCCCACGCCGCCGACCGCCGCGAACTGACCGCCGCGCAGCGCAACGCCGTCGCCGAACTGCTCCGAGTCTCACCGGTCGCCGACGAGCTGGGCCGGCGCTTCGCCCGGGCCGGTCACGAACTGCACCTGGTGGGCGGATCCGTCCGCGACGCGCTGCTCGGCCGGCTCGGCAACGACCTCGACTTCTGCACCGACGCCCACCCGGACGAAACCATCAAGGTCATCCGCGGGTGGGCCGAGTCGATCTGGGAGACCGGACGCGAGTTCGGCACCATCGCCTGCCAGCGCGACGGCCTCAACCTGGAGATCACCACGTTCCGCGCGGAGGTCTACGACCAGGTCAGCCGCAACCCGGTGGTGCAGTACGGCACCAGCCTGACCGAGGACCTCAAGCGCCGCGACTTCACAGTCAACGCGATGGCGGTCAGTCTTCCGGACCACCGGTTCACCGACCCGTACGGCGGACTGGCCGATCTGGCCGCCAAGATCATTCGTACCCCGGGAACGCCGCAGGAGTCGTTCCGCGACGACCCGCTGCGGATGCTGCGCGCGGCCCGGTTCGCCGCGCAGCTCCGCTTCGCCGTCCACCCGGACGTCCGCGCGGCGATGACCGAGATGGCTGCGGACCTGGACCGGATCACCGCCGAGCGGATCCGGGACGAGTTCACCAAGCTCCTCTGCGGCGCCGACCCGATCACCGGGCTGCGCCTGCTCGTCGACACCGGGCTGGCCGAGCGCTTCCTGCCCGAGCTGACCGGGCTGAAGCTCACCATCGACGAGCACGCCCAGCACAAGGACGTCTACGAGCACACGCTCACGGTGGTCAGCAACGCCATGTCGATGGAGTCCGACGGTTGCGACTTCGTGCTGCGGATGGCTGCGCTCATGCACGACATCGGCAAGCCCGCCACCAAGGCGGTCGGCGCGGACGGCCGGGTCAGCTTCCACCACCACGAGGTGGTCGGCGCCCGGCTGACCAAGAACCGGATGAAGGCGCTGCGCTACTCCAAGGAGATCACCTCCCAGGTGGTCAAGCTGGTCGGGCTGCACCTGCGCTTCTACGGGTACGGCCGGGGCGAGTGGACCGACTCGGCGGTCCGCCGGTACGTCACCGACGCCGGTGACCTGCTGTCCCGGCTGCACAAGCTGACCCGCTCCGACTGCACCACCCGCAACCGGCGCAAGGCGGCCCAGCTCGCGGCCGACTACGACGCGCTGGAGGAGCGGATCGCCCGGATCGCCGCCGAGGAGGACCTGGCCCGGGTCCGCCCCGACCTGGACGGCAACGCGATCATGGAGCTGCTCGGCGTACCGCCGGGGCCGGTGGTCGGTCGCGCCTGGCAGTACCTCAAGGAGCTGCGGCTGGAACGCGGGCCGCTGGACCGCGACGAGGCCGAGGCGGAGCTGCTGCGCTGGGCGCGCGACGAGGGCATCACCGGCTGAGGCCGGCGCCGCGGATCTGACGACGATACGCCGGCGTGTCGACCGAACGGTTGACCCGCTCCGGTCGATGTCTCCCGCATGATGAGTCATCGGCAGCCGCCGAATCGACAGATGCGGCTGTTCTGATTCATCCGCCCGTCCGATCCGGACGGTCGCTGGACACGGGGAGACAATTCGTGACACGTCGTGGCGGCTTGCGCCGCTCCGCCCTCGTGGGGCTCGCCCTCACCAGCGCCACCTCCATCCTCTGCGCCACCGTCGCCGGGCCGGCCCTCGCCGACCCGAAGCGACCGTCGGTCCGTGGCGCCGGCACGGCCGAGGCGGTGCCCGGCCGCTACATCGTGGTCCTCAAGAAGGGCAAGACCACCCCGGCCAAGGTGAAGTCCGCTGCGTCCGCGCTGGCCGGCGAGCACGGCGGCACCGTCCGCCGGGTCTTCGGCAAGGCGCTGAACGGCTACTCGGCCACCATGGACGCCCGGCAGGCCGCGCGGCTCGCCGCCGACCCGGACGTCGAGTACGTCCAGCAGGTCCAGCGCTGGAGCACCGCCGGCACCCAGACCACCCCGCCGTGGGGCCTGGACCGCATCGACCAGCTCAAGACCCGGACCGACGGCAGGTACACCTACCCGTCGACCGGCGCCGGCGTGACCGCGTACGTGATCGACACCGGCATCGACATCGACCACCAGGACTTCGGCGGGCGCGCCCGCAACGGCTACGACGCGGTCGAGCAGGACGACGTCGCGCAGGACTGCGACGGGCACGGCACGCACGTGGCGGGCACGATCGGCGGTACGACGTACGGCGTCGCGAAGGCCGTCGACCTGGTCGCCGTCCGGGTCCTCGACTGCTCCGGCCAGGGCGACACCGAGCAGGTGATCGCCGGCATCGAGTGGGTCACCACGAACGCCACCGGGCCGTCCGTGGCGAACATGAGCCTCGGCGTCGACCGCGTCGACCAGGCCGTCAACGACGCGGTCGCCCGCTCGATCGCCTCCGGCATCACCTACGCGGTAGCGGCCGGCAACAGCATGCAGGACGCCTGCGGCTCCTCGCCGGCGAGCGTGCCCGCCGCCATCACCGTCGGGGCCACCGACCGGGTCGACATGCGCGCCTGGTTCTCCAACTACGGGCGCTGCCTGGACCTGTTCGCCCCCGGCACCGGCATCGTCTCGGCCAAGGCCGGCACCAGCGCCGGCTCGGAGTCGATGAACGGCACCTCGATGGCGTCCCCGCACGTGGCGGGCGCCGCCGCGCTGCTGCTGGAGGAGCACCCGGGCTGGTCGCCGCAGCAGGTGCGCGACTCGGTCGTGACCACCGGCATCGGCGGCGCGGTGCACGACATCATGGGCTCCACCGACCGGCTGCTGCACATCGGCTCGGCCGTGACGGCCCGCGGCTCGTACGGGCTCAAGGCCCGGGTCAACGGCCGCTACGTCACCGCGGAGAGCGCGGGGACGAAGCCGCTGATCGCCCGGGGCACCTCGATCGGCGCCTGGGAGAAGTACGACGTGGTCGACGCCGGCGGAGGCCTGTTCGGCCTGCGGGCGCGGGTCACGAACAAGTTCGTCACGGCGGAGAGCGCCGGGGCGAAGCCGCTGATCGCCCGCTCGGCCACCATCGGCGCGTGGGAGAAGTTCCAGATCGTCGACAACACCGACGGCACGATCAGCCTGAAGGCGGCGATCAACGGCAGGTACGTCACCGCGCCGAGCGCCACCTCCCCGCTGATCGCGAGCAAGACCGCGATCGGCACCGCCGAGAAGTTCGACTTCGACGCCCCGGCACCCCTCGTGAGCATCAAGTCGGTGGCCAGTGGCAAGTTCGTGACGGCGGAGAGCGCCGGGGCGAAGCCGCTGATCGCCCGCTCGGCGACCGTCGGCGCCTGGGAGAAGTACGAGCTGGTGAACGTGGGTGACGGCTACGGCACCTTCGGTCTGAAGGCCCAGATCAACGGCAAGTTCGTGACGGCGGAGAGCGCCGGGGCGAAGCCGCTGATCGCGCGGGGCGCCTCGATCGGCGCGTGGGAGGGGATGTCGTTCCTCGACTACAACGCCGACGGCTCGGTCTACCTGTACGCGAACATCAACGAGAAGGCGGTCACCGCCGGCAGCGCCGGCACCAGCCAGCTCATCGCGAGCCGGACCATCGACTGGAACAGCCCGACCCTCGGCCTGGGCGCGGGCGAGAAGTTCGTCGTCGCCGTGCTCTGATCCGTACCACCGCACGACGCCCGCCGGCTCCCGTGGGGAACCGGCGGGCGTCCGTCGTCACGGGGTGACCGTGGTGCCGTCCACTGTGGTCTTGCCGTTGTGCTGGGCGCTGCTGCCCAGCCGCGCCAGCAGCCCGGCCAGGTCGATGCCGGTCAGGTCGCTGCCGAGCTGGAGGCCCTGTGCGACGTTGCCGGCCACGGACTTGGTCAGCGACGACGCGCCGTCGGTGGAGATCACCGTCATCTTGTCGATCGCGCCGATCGGGGCGCTGGCCGCGCCGACCACCTCGGGCAGCACCTTGACCAGCAGGTCCAGCACGGCCGCCTCGCCGTACGCGGCGAACGCCTCGGCCTTGCGGGCCATCGCGTCGGCCTCGGCCTGACCCTTGGCCAGGATGGCCGCGGCCTCGGCCTGGCCCTCCCGCTCGACCGCCTCGGCGATCGCGGAACGACGGCGCTGCTCGGCCTCGCCCTCCTTGGCGCCCTCGATCGCGTTAGCCTCGGCCAGCGCGGCCCGCCGGGCCCGCTCGCCCTCACCGGTGAGGCGGGCCTGCTCGGCGGAGGCCTGCGCGGCGGCGATGGTGGCCTGCCGCTGCGCGTCGGCGTTGAGCACCGCCGCGTTGCGGGCCGCCTCGGCCTCCTGCTCGACCTTGTACCGGGCCGCGTCGGCCGGCTTGCGCACCTCGGTGTCGAGCTGGCGCTGCTTCAGCTCGGCGTTGCGCTCGGCCACCTTCTGCTGCTCGGAGAGGATCGCCTGGTCCCGCTCGGCCTGCGCGAGCGGCCCGGCCGCCGCCGACTTCGCCTTCGCCGCGTCGATCTCGGCCTGGATGCCGGCCTGCTTGAGCGCCAGGTTCCGGTTCGCCTCGGCGATCGCCTCCTCGGCGAGCAGCCGCTCCTGCTCGGCCTGCTGCCGGGCCCGCGCCTCGGCGATGGCCGCGTCCTTGAGCACCCGGGCCGCCTCCGGCCGGCCCAGGTCCTGGAGGTAGGAGCCCTCGGCCGAGATGTCCTGGAGCTGGAACGTGTCGAGCACCAGGCCCTGGTTGGTCATCGAGTGCTCGGCCTCCTCGGCGACCGCGCTGGCGAACGCCGCCCGGTCCCGGATGATCTCCTCGACGGTGAGCCGCCCGACGATCGAGCGGAGCGCGCCGGCGAGCACCTCGCGGGTGAAGTTGTCGATCTCCTCCTGCTGGTTCAGGAAGCGCTGGGCGGCGGCGCGGATCGCGTCCTCGGTGCCGCCGACCTTCACGATCGCCACGCCGTGCAGCTCGGTGCGGATGCCCTGCTTGCTCACCGCGCCGCGGATGCTGACGTCGATCCGGCGGCTGGACAGGTCGAGCGACTGGAGCTTCTGCACCACCGGCAGCACGAAGACCGAGGCGCCGAGCACGACCTTCTGGCCGGACATGTCGGTGGAGCGGGCTCCGTCGGCGGACTGGGTGGTGCGGCCCTTGCGGCCGGTGACGATGAACGCCTGGTTCGGCCCGGCCACCTTGATCCGGGACAACACGAAGAGGACGAGGACGACGGCGAGGAGGACCGCGCCGCCGATGGCGACGAGCAGGGGCATGGGCGTTCCCGTCTGTGTGGTGGTGTCAGTAGGTCTCGACGTGCACGCTGGTCTCGCTCAGTGCTTCGACCACGAAGATCCGGGTGCCGACCGCGATCGGCCCGTCGGCGCGGGCGTTGAGCTTCACCGGCTGGCCGGCGAGGCGTACCCGCACCTCGCCGTAGCCGCCGCTGGGGATCGGCGTCACCACCAGGCCGATCGCGCCGGCCAGGTGGTCGCGGGTGGGTGTGGCGTCCGTGCGCATGTTGCGGGCCGCGCGGCTCAGCCGCGCCGCCAGCCAGCCGGTGGGCACGGCGGCGAGCGCGCCGCCGGCCACCGCCGCCGCGATCATTCCGGGGGTACGACCCCCGAGCAGCTCGTTGACGATCGCGCCGCCGAAACCGAACGCCCCGGTGAACCCGGCGGCCGCCTCCAGCGACACCGGCCCGTCGACGTCCGGCTGGCCGAGGTGGAGCACTCCCGAGCCGAGCAGGGCGAGGGTCAGCACGCCGACACCGATCCCGCCGATGATCAGGAAGATGAGCGTCCCGGTGGCCATGACCTGCACGGTATCGACGCCGTGCAACATCGACTTCGTTCAGCGGTCGTCCAGTCCGCCCTCAGCGAGGCAATGTCCGTGGGCGCGCGACAATGGAGGACATGCGCTGGACCGTGCTCGACTCGCCGATCGGGGAGTTCTCCGTCGGCACCGACGACGACGCGGTGCGTGGCGCGCACTTCGGCCGGGTGGACGGGGCGGCCGACGAACCCGGTGACGCGGTGGCCCGGCTGGCGGTGGCGGAGCTGCGGGCGTACTTCGCCGGTGAGCTGACCGAGTTCACCGTGCCGGTGTCGGCACCCCGGGGCTCCGAGTTCGAGCGCGCCGTGTGGCGGGAGATGACCCGCATCCCGTACGGGGAGACGAAGACCTACGGCGAGGTGGCGAAGGCGGTCGGAGACCCCGGAGGCGCCCGGGCGGTCGGGGTGGCCTGCAACCGCAATCCGGTGCCGGTGATCGTGCCCTGTCACCGGATCGTCGGCGCAGGCGGCAAGCTGGTCGGCTTCGGTGGCGGGCTGCCGCGCAAGGTGACGCTGCTGGAGCTGGAGGCGTCAGTGGCCCTGCGGCGAGCCTGGTCCTGACGTACGAAAGGAAAGAAGGCCGGGTCCGTGCGGACCCGGCCTTCCTTCTTGTGCGTGTCAGCGCGTCAGCGCTCGATCTCGCCGGCGATGAACGCCTCGACGGCAGCGTGCGCGTCGTGGTCGGCGTACTGCTCCGGCGGGGACTTCATGAAGTACGAGGAGGCGGAGAGGATCGGGCCACCGATCTTCCGGTCCAGCGCGATCTTCGCGGCCCGGACGGCGTCGATGATGACACCGGCCGAGTTCGGCGAGTCCCACACCTCGAGCTTCAGCTCCGCGTTGAGCGGGGTGTCACCGAAGGAGCGGCCCTCCAGGCGGATGTACGCCCACTTGCGGTCGTCGAGCCACGGCACGTGGTCGGACGGGCCGATGTGCACGTCGCTCTTGCTCATCTCGTGCGGGATCTGGGAGGTCACCGACTGGGTCTTCGAGATCTTCTTCGAGACCAGGCGGTTGCGCTCCAGCATGTTCATGAAGTCCATGTTGCCGCCGAAGTTGAGCTGGTACGTGCGCAGCAGCTCGACCCCGCGGTCCTCGAAGAGCTTCGCCAGGGCGCGGTGCACGATGGTGGCACCGACCTGGCTCTTGATGTCGTCGCCGACGATCGGCAGGCCGGCGTCGGTGAACTTCTTCGCCCACTCCGGGTCGGAGGCGATGAAGACCGGCAGGGCGTTCACGAACGCGCAGCCGGCGTCGATCGCGGCCTGGGCGTAGAACTTGTCGGCCTCCTCGGAGCCCACCGGGAGGTAGGAGACGACCACGTCGACCTGCGCGTCGCGCAGCGCCTGCGCCACGTCGACCGGCTTGGCGTCCGACTCCTCGACGATCTCGCGGTAGTACTGGCCGAGACCGTCGAAGGTCGGGCCGCGCTGCACGGTGACGCCGGTCGGCGGCACGTCGCACAGCTTGATCGTGTTGTTCTCGCTGGCGACGATCGCCTCCGCGAGGTCCATGCCCACCTTCTTGGCGTCCACGTCGAACGCCGCGACGAACTTCACGTCCGAGACGTGGTAGTCGCCGAAGGTGACGTGCATGAGACCCGGGACGCGGTCGTTCGGGTCGGCGTTCCGGTAGTACTCCACGCCCTGTACGAGGGACGAGGCGCAGTTACCCACACCGACGATGGCGACGCGGACGGAGCCCATAGCGTCTGCCTCCTTCTTCTTCATCACGGCCGCTCTTTCCTGGACGTTCCAGGCGTGGGCGGGCTGTCGTTGTCTCCTCGGCCACCGGCCGTCCCGGGTCGCGGGTCGGCGGGGGCCCGGCCGGAGCGCTCGTTGGCGATGAGCTCCTCCAGCCAGCGGACCTCGCGCTCACAGGCGTCGAGCCCGTGGCGCTGCAGTTCCAGGGTGTACGCGTCGAGGCGCTCGGCTGCCCGGCCGAGCACGTCACGAAGACCTTCGCGACGTTCCTCGATCTTGCGGCGACGACCTTCCAGGATCCGGAGCCGGGTGGCCTGGTCGGTCCGGGCGAAGAACGCGAAGTGCACGCCGAAGCCCGTGTCGTCGTACGTCTCGGGTCCAGCCTGCGCTATGAGCTGGGCGAAGCGTTCCTTGCCCTCCGCGGTAATGGTGTAGACCACCCGACCGCGTCGGCTGGTCAGCGCGGGAACCTCCTCGGCGGTCGCGGGTGTCTCGGCGGCTTCGGCGATCCATCCCGCCGCCTGCAGCCGACGCAGGGTCGGGTAGAGCGAGCCGTAGCTGATCGCCGCCCGGATGGCACCGAGCTTGGCGGTCAGCTCCTTGCGCAGCTCGTAGCCGTGCATCGACGCCTCCTGCAGGAGGCCGAGGATGGCAAGCTCGAGCACGGGCCATCCCCTCTTTCCCCCTGCGCGGAGCGCTAACCACCGCGATGTATCGAACCGATACATCGCACGTTAGCGGAGAGGTGAGGGTGGGGCAAACCCCTGCTTACGCGACGCGGTCCTCACGCATCGTGACCGTGGTCGCCTGGGTTCGCCGGAGCGCGTACCCTTTGCCGCATGCGTACGCAGCGCCAGGTCGTCGACTACTCGCTCCAGAAGCGGGCTGTGCTGCGTGAACTGCTCGCCGGGCGGATCGGCACGTACGACGTCTGCGACGCCTCGCCGTACCTGAAGAACGCTGCTCGCTTCCACGGCGAGCCGACCGACCACCGCTGCCCGATCTGCCGCAGCGAGAACCTGATCCACGTCCACTACATTTACGGTGACGAACTCAAGCAGTCGGCCGGCCAGGCGCGTACCCGGGCCGAGTTGCCCGTCCTGGCCATGACGCTGCGTGAGTTCCAGGTGTTCGTGGTGGAGGTCTGCCCCGGCTGCGACTGGAACCATCTCGTCGAGCAGTTCCTGCTCGGCCGGGACGGTCTCGCGGGCGAGGCGGAGGACGCGGACGAGTCGGTCGCGGCCAACGGCTCCACCCCTCGGCGAAGGCGAGAGGCGCAACGGTGAACGCGGCTGTCCCGAGCGCTGCCGGCCCATTCCCCGGGCGGCAGGAGCGACAGCCTTTAAGCGTAAATGGTCCGAATAGGTCGGATTTGACGGGCGCGCGCCGGTACCACCGGCGGGTAACGTCCCGTGTTCCAGCTCACGGCAACCCGGTGGCGGCGCCCCCGCGCCCCACCGCGACCGGCAGGGTGTGAGGAATGAACTACGGCGATCCCAGTTCTTCGCGTGGGCGGGCCCAGATCCCGGGCCCGAACGGCGACCCCGGTTCCGAAGGGAGCCGGGGCGGGAACGGTTGGTCCGGCGCGGCGGAGGGCGGCGCCTCGGCACGCGCCTCCGCGACACCGTACGGCGCGGGCGGCCGGGCCTCGGTCGGTGGCGCCGCTCCGGCGCCGCGCGGGGCGGCAGGCTCGGCCTCGGTCGGCCGGGCCGGCGCGGGCGGCCGGGCCTCGGTGCCCGTCTCCGCA
>NZ_LEKG01000375.1:0-1013 GCF_001029515.1 Micromonospora sp. RV43
GTCTGTGCACCGTTCCCCACTGCGGTCATCGGATCCTCCGAGTATCTGCGTACGAGCCGGCACGTATCACCCGAACCGGTCCGGGTTCGTGAACCCGTCGCGGAATTGGCCCGCCGCTGTAACTTATCGCCACTGTCACCACACGGTAGCCTCAGCGAGGGCGACCAAGGAGCGCGCGGTGAGTGAAACAGGGCAACCCGGAGCCGCCACCCCGGGAGAGCACGGCGACGGGACGGGCCAGCAGGACGACCCGGCCCGTACCGGCGGCGGTTGGGCGCCCCCGCCGAACGGCTGGTCCTGCGGCGCTCCGGCGCCCGGCGGCTGGCCCTACGGCGACCTCGGCGGCTGGGCCGCCTCCTCGCCCCGGCACGGCGACCTGCCGGCCCCGCTGCCCGGCCACTCCGCGCCGGAACCGGGCCGCGTCAACGGCCGCCACGTCAACGGCGTGCACCACGCCGGGGAGGAGTCGCCAGTGACCCGCCAGGCGCCGGTCAGTGCCCCGCCCGCGGACGAGCTGCCCCGGCCTGCCGACGGCGAACGGCTGGCCGTACCGGCCCCGCGCCCGGCGCCGACGATCGAGCAGCCGACCGACCCGGGGGAGCCCGCCGGTTCCCGGCACGCCGCGGACGACCCGGCCGCCCGGGCTCCGCGCTGGGCCGAGAGCGGGCCGACCTCCGCGCCCCCGGCGCTCCAGGTCCCGCCGGTCGGCGCCGCCGCCTCCGGGTTCGAGGTGCCGCCGGGCTTTCACGCGCCGAACACCGAATCCACCCCGTCGCTGTCCCACGGCTGGGCCGACCGGCCGGTCACCCCGCCGCCGGCAGTGAGCCGGCCGGAGCACGCACCGGGCGAGGTCCACCCGCCCGAGGGCCGGGCGGCCGGCGCCGAGCCGCGGGCCGCGGCCGAGACTCCGGCGGCCGACGACCCGAGGGCCGCCGAACCGGACTGGTCCGGGCCGTCCTGGAACCGCCCGAGCTGGGGTGACGGCTGGGCCCCGCCGTGGGCCCGGCCCGACG
>NZ_LEKG01000078.1:0-35311 GCF_001029515.1 Micromonospora sp. RV43
GCCCTCATCCGCTGGGCCGCCATCGCCGGCATGACCCGCCGCATCACCCGCGGCCAACCCGCACGCCGCCAAGCCCGCCGCACCTTCACCCGGACCTGATCAACCCGATCTCAAACACGCTCTAAGAGAAGGTAGCTACGCCTCCGCCGAGACGCAACGACGGAGGCGTAGCTACCTTCCTGCCGGTCTCTTAATCCCGGTTCTTCCGCTTGTTCGACGGGTCTAGCCGGGCGACCTCGGCCCTAATCGACCCGGGTGGCCACTGCTTCCAGATCTCGGCCCGATACCAGGCGTGAACCCGTCCTGTCCCGGGGTCCTTCGACCGGCGCGAGGATATCGTCCAGCCCAAGAGGCGGAGTTCGCGTAGGCGCTTCTGCCAGTCCTCTTGATACTGCTGCATCGACGCCACCACCCCAATCAGGTCGGAGGGCACCCAGTCGCCTCGAAATGCCTTGAGCAGTTCGCCGATTCGCCCATGGGGCTCAGGGTGCATTGCCGCTGCCTGAATGGCGTCCCCGTACTTGTCGTACGTCGCGTAGAAGGCCTTCTTGCCTGCGTTGCACTCCTCGCATAACGGCTGGAGGTTGTCAATGTCGTCAGTCCCGCCCCATTCCCGGGGAACCTTGTGATCGACGACGAGCACGACTCCGTGCCCCAATGGGCTACGGCCACATTGAGCACAGCGCTGCGGTGAGAGGACCTGGGCTCTAGTCCTCTGGCTCAAGGCCCTCCGAGATCCGTCCTTCTTGGTCTGGCTCCAGCCCATCAGCTTGTAGCGGTGCTCGCCCCCAAACAACACTGTCCGCACATCGAAGTGGTCCCGGAGGTCCCGGACACGCCGGTCAGTCTGCGAGGGCGCTTCACCCAGTCGCTCGGCGACGAAGGCACGAATCTCGCGCATCGTCGGCGGGTTATCGCGCCGGTCGTACAGATACCTGTACAGCAGCTTGTGGGCCTCACTGGGAAGAATACTGAGCTCCGGCGAACCAGGCCGCGGTAACGGACGTTCCTGCATACCATCATGATCGCCGACACGTCCGTGCGTTGCCGGCTGCCCAGGCAGACAACGGTTTCGATCTCCTCGTCCGGTAGCCGTAGACCTTTCAGCTTCCCCCGGTGGGACGAGCGAGCGCCATACCGGACAACGAATTTGATCCCATCCGGGCGCTGGCTGTCCTCCTGGTGCCCGCCAGGGCTCCTGTGCGGCCGATCCGCGAGGACCGGCCCTGGGCCGAGGAAGGAGGCTGCAACATGTCGAGCTAAGGGCATGGCTGACTGGCCCGGCCGATGCCGGCCAGCCGCCCTCGAGCAGGACCCGAGTGACGTTGGTGTCACCGGATGCGCACAGGGCCGGTCGCAAGCGACCGGCCCTGTGCGTTCTTGCTGTTCAACTGGTGCGCCCGAAGGGACTCGAACCCCTAACCTTCTGATCCGTAGGAGGAAGGGTGAACCACCTTCCCCACCTAACACAAAGTCTCATAGAACGTGCTGTTTTGCAAGCCCTTCGTCCACGCGAAGGGCTTGCTGTTTCGGCTGGTCCGCGCGCTGCAGCCGAAGGGCGAAGCGCGCGGTTCCCCGATGGAGATGTCACCGTGCTGATTTTGCCGCGTTGATGCTCGCCCGGCGCCGAACATCCGAGCACCAACGGAGCACCATGCGAGCCGTGAAGTCCCTCCCGCAGGATCAGCGGGCCTTCTTCGTCGCCCGCTTGCGTGGCGGCGTCAACAGCTCGGCGATGCCCGCGATCGCGGACGGCACCAGGCGGTAGTACGCCCATACGCCACGCTTGTCCCGTTCAAGCAGGCCGGCCTCTGTGAGAATCCGAAGATAATGGCTCACGGTCGGCTGCGACAATCCGAGCGGCTCGGTCAGGTCGCTCACCGACGCCTCGCCCTCCGGAGACGACTGGATCAGGCTGAGCAAGCGCAGCCGAGCCGGGTCGGCGAAAGCCTTCAGCACTCCCGCGAGCCGCTCGGCGTCGGCGCGTTCGATGGGCTCGCCGGCGAGGGGCGAGATGGCAGGCTTCATCATGTTCGTGGATCCCACGTCCTGCATCGTCGCAGCAACACCGCCATAAGGCGGGCAGAACGAGGGTCGAATCACGCTTGACCGGCGGGGCGGAGCTGACGGAGCGCGAGGAGAAAGCATCGCTTGCGACCGCGTCAAACGAGTCTTGGACCAGACCAAGATGTGCACTCCCTCAGCTCTGCTGGCAGGGATGAGGGCGGCCAGTGCGGCGGGGTCACCAATGCCAGCGTGTAGCGCCCACCCGGTCATCTGGTCGGTGACCGGGCGGGCGAGGCGTGGGCTATTGGGCTCATCGGGCGGCGTCGGCCGCTGTTCCGGGCGCGTTGGCGAGCACCGCGGCCAGGCCGGCGGGAATCGGCATGGGTGGGGTCAGCAGTACGCGGGCGCGGCCGGTGTTGCCGACCGGGTAGCGGCCGAGCGCGGATCCGGGTCCGGCTACGGCGAGGCGGATGACCTGCCCGACCGCTCCTACGCGGTCGCGTTCGTGCAGGGCGCGGCGCAGCATGACGGCGTGGGCCACGGTGTGCGGCCACGGCCAGAGCTGGGACAGGATGTGCGCGCGTTCGGCGGCCCGTCACGCCGTCGCCGGGTCGGTCACGGTGCGGCCGGTGGTCAACTCGGCGTCGAACGCGACGCGCACCGCGGACAGCATCCGCCGCCCGATAGCCAGTGCGGTCATGCCGCATTCGACGAGCAGCAGGAGCAGCCCGGTCGGCATCCGCACGCGTCATCCTCGCTGGCACCGTGTCCATCTGCGACGGCACCGGCGCGGGTGCGGGTGTCAGCGAGCGGGACGGTGAGCAGGACCGCGCAGCAGGCATCACTACGCCACGCCTCCGGCCTTCCTTGACCGCCACGGCGGCGATGACCAGGGCGGCGATGGGGTCGCTCAGGACCAGCCGCGCAGGCTTTTCGCCCTGAACTCGCAGGACTCGTCCCCCGGCTGCCGCCACCCAACCAGGCCACCGGACGCCGACGTCTCGCCCAGCGGAGCAGCGAGGTGGTAGATGAAATTGGGCTACCAAGACTTTCCGGACTTGGCCCGCTTCGCGGCTGCGCGTTGGGCAACAATCCGCGTCCCCGTTCCGTTCATGCGCCACCTGGCAACCGGAAGGCTGACGTCGAAGAGGTCGGCGACTTGCTCGTCGTTCCTGCGCTCCCTGGCCGCCTTGTACGCGGCGGCCAGGGGCAGCAGCAGTTCGGCTCCAAGTTCCTGCGCTTCCCACTCCTGATCTTTGCTGGTGGGATTGGCGCAACCGTGGCGACCCTCGGCGCTGAACATGACCCGGTCGAACTCGTGTTCAAGGAGCACGTGGGCCATCTCGTGGGCGACGTTAAATCTGCGGCGGCGGGGCTGGTGTGAGGTGTTCTCCACGATGAACTGGCCCGTTCCGGCAGGCACCAGCGCGGCGGACCATGCCTCCGGACGCTCGGAGGCGTAGAAGGTCACTGATTTCTCAGGACATCCCATCTCCGCAAGGCTGTCCAAGGCGTGCACGGCGACGCCGTGCACGTGGGCGAGTTCGTAGGGGCAGAGCCGATCGTGTTCGGTGAGACCGAGGTCGGTCTTTCGGATGTCGATCGCTCGGCGCTGGATCTCAGCCTTGGGGAGCCTTTTGCCCACGTGTCACCGGTTCCGAGCCGCGCGTTGGGTGGCGTGCAGTTTCATGGCTGCTTCGAGCACGTTCTGTAGGTGTTGCTTCTCCTCCTCGCCGAGATCTTTGCGAGCCCGCAGGAGAACGCCGACCTCGGCGAGGAGTTCCGGCTCCTCGTCTTGGTCGTCCTCCGTGTCGGAGATCCAGAAGGTCTCCGCTGGCATCTTCAGCCACTGGGTAAGGGTCATGAAGGCGTCTGCGTCCGGCCGGTAGCCGTTGGCAAGGCGGGTCATCGTGGAAGGGCTACATCCCACCTCGCCGGCGAGCTGTCGCCAGGAGAGGTTCTTGCTTCTGCGCGCGGCGTCGAGGGCGGCGTACAGCGCCGGCACGTTGATCCTGGTCTGAGCCATGGGCGGGGCATCTCCTCGCAGGTTGCGCGAACCACCTTTCTACCACCGTTCGACATGTCGAACACTCGCGTGGTAGCGTTGATCTCGTTCGACAAGTCGAACGATGTCCTACTAGTAGGACACCTACCGTACCCGCTGCGCTCCAGCAGCAGCAACGATCCGAGGAGATCAATATGACGACCAGCGCGACCGAAAACGTCGGCGAGAACCAGCGCTCGCCCCGGACCATCACGGTCTCGGTCAACAACCAGCCGATCGAGTTGCCCGAGCGCCGGGTCACCGGCCGGGACATCAAGCAGGCCGCCGTCGCCCAGGGCGTCCACATCCAGCCCAACTTCCAGCTCTCGGTGAAGCGGGGCAACCGCTACGAGGTCATCGGCGACGACGACACCATCACGGTCCACCCTCACCAGGAGTTCCTCGCGGTCGCGCCGGACGACAACTCGTGACCGAACCGACCACGGCGGTCACCACCGCGGTCGACGCCGTCCGGGAACACTTCGCCGGCAAGCCGGTCGAGGTCACCCCGGACGGCCCCGGCGGCGCCTTCGTGATCGTTAACGACATTGAGATCGGCCCGGGCTACATCCCGTCGACCACATGGCTGGGCTTCCAGATCAGCGCCGCCTATCCCTGCGCGGATGTGTACCCCCACTACACCGGACGGCTGACCCGCACCGACGGGCAGCCTCACGGGCCGGCCATCCAACAGGTCGACTGGCAGAACAGGCCGGCTCTGCAGTTGTCACGCCGCTCCAACGGGTGGCAGGCCGGGATCGACAACGCCGCGCTCAAGGCCGAGAAGGTGATCAAATGGCTCGTCACCCAGTGAACCCGCCGGCGGACGGCTGGAGCCTCACTGTGCCGGCTCGGCTGTGGGCCGACCTGTCCAATCACCTGTTCCGAAGCGACAGGGACGAACACGGCGCGGTCATCCTCGCAGGCCGCGCGAAGGGCCCGCGCGGGCCCCGGCTGCTCGCCCGCGAGCTGATCCTCGCCAAGGACGGGGTCGACTATGTGCCCGGTGAGACCGGGTACCGGGCTCTCGCGCCGTCCTTCGTCCGCGACGCCGCAGTCCGGGCGCGGGAGGAGGGGCTCGCCTACCTCGCCGTGCACAACCACCTCGGCGGCGTCACGGTTGGCTTCTCCCGGATCGA
Organism: Micromonospora sp. RV43; assembly: GCF_001029515.1. Lineage (NCBI taxonomy): Bacteria > Bacillati > Actinomycetota > Actinomycetes > Micromonosporales > Micromonosporaceae > Micromonospora > Micromonospora sp. RV43. The sequence continues at coordinate 5,191 of NZ_LEKG01000078.1, forward strand.
CCTGGCCAGCCACGAGCGGGGCTACCCGGCACTGCGGCAAATCACCGGCCAGGTCGTCGGCGGACTGGTCTTCACTGACCAGGCCGCCGCCGGTGACCTGTGGTTGCCCGACGGGTCCCGCGTCGACCTCGCGGAGGTCGTCATCCCGAGCGGCAACCTCATTCGCCTGCGGCCTCGCCCCGCCCGCGCCGGCACGGCCGAGCTCCTGCACGATCGGCAGGCGAGGCTCTTCGGTCAGCTCGGCCAGGAGTCCCTCAGCCGCCTGCGGGTTGCCGTGGTCGGCCTCGGCGGGGTCGGCAGCATCCTCGTCGAATTCCTCGCCCGCCTCGGCGTCGGCGGCCTGGTCCTGATCGACGACGACATCGTCGACGAGACGAACCTGCCCCGGCTGCTCGCCACCGAACGCGACGACGTCGGCCGGCCGAAAACCCTCCCCGCAGTCCGGAACGCCCGTCGGGCGAACTCGGATATCGACCTGACGGTGATGGCGGAACGAGTCGAGACCAGCACGGCGAGACAGTCGTTGAACTACTGCGACTGGATCTTCCTCGCCGCGGACAGCCACTCCGCCCGGTACTGGGTCAACGCCGCCGCCAACCAGTACCTGATTCCCACGACGCAGATCGGCGTCAAGATCCCCGTGAACGACGACGACATCGTCGGCCAGATCCACGCCGCCAACCGGTTCGTGGTCCCCGGAACCGGCTGCATGTGGTGCAACGGCCTCATCGACCCGACCGAACTCGCGATCGACATGCAACCCGAACACGTACGGGCTGCCGCCCGCTACGTCGCAAGCGTTCCAGCGCCCAGCGTCATCGCCCTCAACGGCCTCGTCGCCACCGAGGCCATCAACCACTTCATGCTCGCGGTCACCGGCATGCACCACGACCCCGACGACACCACCTCCACGATCCACCTGCCCAGACGGCGCGAACGCACAGGCCAGATGCCACGTCGTGACAAGGACTGCCCATGGTGCTCTCCAAACGGGCACCTCGGGCGCGGTGACGGCTGATCAGGGCAGTGGCGATCTTGCCGACGATGGGGGTGCGCTGGCCGGGCGCCCGGCCGTGGCCATACCGCCGCTCCCGGCTCGATCCGTGCACGAAATAGGATGCGTCGAGTGACGTTCGACTTCATCGAGAAGCGGCCCGGACCGGGTGACCAGGTGATCTGGTATCCGTTCGCTGAGAACAGCGACTTCAGCCCGAGCTGGTGGGACTACCGGTCAATCGACGGCGTCAAGTCATACACCTTGCTGGAGGTCCGCCAGGGTGGAGTGGAAGTAGCACGGATCGAGCTCGACCCCGGCGTCGTGATCGATCACTACCTAGGAACCCCTGAACTCGGCAACGCAGCACTCGAGATTGAACTAATCGAGGTGGCGGAGTCGCACCGACGCCGAGGCATCGGGACCAAGATCATCGGGGCGTTGGCGTCCAGTTACCCCGAACGACGACTGCTCGCCTTCAGCGAGGAAGCCGACGACTTCTGGGCGTCGCTGAGATGGACGCGATACGACCACCCGGAGGGCCCGCAGCTCAACCGCCCCTTGTACATCCAGCCAGCCGAAAAGGTCTGAGTAAACGCGGCGGCGGAACAACGGGACGGATCGAGCGACCCCTGAACGGACGGCGCGACTACCGGCGCTAGGTCGAGTCGTACCGCCCGTAGAAGCCGTCCGGGTCGTACCTGCGGGGCACGCAGGGCCTTCGGCATCACGGGTGGGCGCGCCAGAGCGCGCCGCTGCCCTCGCCACGCGATCACTCGGTGACGGCCGCCAGGTGCGGCGGTTCGCCGCCGGTCTTGAGGAAGGTGACTGCCAGTTGTATCGCCGTTTCGGGCCGAAGTTGTAGGTGCTCAGCTGGGTACTCGGTGGGCACTCCGCCGAAGTCGAAGTGGAGTCCCTCGGCCGGGGTTTCCGCTTTGGGGTCGTTGAGGTAGCCGCCGTCGTCAGCGATGTGTACTGCGAAGGCGTGGGTGGGGTGACCGAGTCCGATCTGGATGCCGGGTGGCAGGTCGTCGGGGTCATTGTCGGTGTCGCTGAAGATGGTCAGCACGACGGGCTCGCCGGCCTGTTGGATCTCGCGAAGGAGGGCTCCGAGGGCGTCGGGGTCGGTCAGTTCGACCTCGTGGTTGTCGCGCTGGTCGCCCCGGTCGTAGGTCCAGGTCACCTTCATGCGATCGCCTTTCCGTTTCCGGTGTAGGTACGCCAATGGCGTACCTGCCCGTCATCGTCGCGTACGTAGACGGCCAGCCGCGCGCCGGCCGGCAGGAGCCGGGAGAGGATCTTCTCGCAGCCGTAGGGGGTGTAGTCGCAGGGCGGATTGTTCGTCACCACAGCTGCCTGGGTGATGTGGTCGCGGCGCATCCGGGCGGCAAGCTTGGCTTCCAGATGGTCGGTCGTGGTGGCGATGAGTTTGTAGGCAGGCTTGAGGTCGGCGGCGGCGTCCGGGTCACGGCCAGACCTCATGGGTATCCGCTCACCACCGATCAACGCCACACCGGAGGTAGGGTCTTTCGCTTGCCGTCGAGGCAGGTCCCGAGCGGCATCGGTCAACCCTTCGGGCACCAACTCGGGCTGAGCCGGTGCTTCCGTTGCAGTCGCAGACGTGTCGCGTGTGGCGGGCGGTCGGCTAATGTCGCTGCCACCGCCCGTCGTCAATTTCCCAGTTCACCGACCTGCCGAGCCTGCGCCAGCGCCGTATCGACGTGCTGTCGGGCTTCGGTCCCGCGCGTCCGGACGGTCGCCAGGACCTGCAGCACCTGCTGCAGCCGCGATAGCGTGGGACCGGGCTGTCCTCCCTGCAACGCCGCCGTGACCAGCCGTCGCGTGTCATCGACCGCGGATCCGGCCGCAGTGACATGGCCGTCGACGGCGGTCAGCGCGGCTACGACCGGCGTAAGCGTGGCGATCGTCTCCTGCGGTGACGGCTGCTGCGGCACGGCACTGAGCGACCGCGACGCCTCACCCAGGACCCCACCGGCCTGCGCCAGCCGAGACCGGGCCTGTCCGAGCACTTCTCGCGCGCGAGCCAACCCGGCAGCGATGCCGGCAAAGCCGGAGGCCACCGCCCGAGCGGTGATCTGCTCGATCGCATGGTCGACAGCGCCAGCCTCCTGCTGGGTCCGGTCCACACCCGCCGCCATTGCCTGCAAGTCGGTGCCAATGCTGTCGGTCAGTGACATCGCGTCACCCTCCGGCTCCGAGTCCGTTAGATCCGTGGCAGCGTAGAGATGAGTGCCAGTCGAGCACAACCAATGCGCACAACGGCCTCCAGCTGAGGAGCCCGTATCCCTTGAATGAACAGCAGGCGTCAGGCCTCGCCTCTCCATTCCCGCAGAGCGCCAGCCGTCGCCACCGTGTTGGGGTGGTCATCGCCCAGCAGCCGAGTACTGTCGGCAGTCACTCTGGTGAGGAGATCGATCGCCTCGGCAGTGCGCCCCGCCTGCCGATAGGAGGCCGCCAAGTTTGCACGGGCGGTCAATGTGCTCGGGTGCTCCTCACCGAGGAGTCGCACGAAGTCGTCGACCACCTTCGTCAAGAGGTCAATCGCCTCGGCAGTGTGCCCCGCCCGCCGATAGGAGACAGCGAGATTCGTGCGGGCGATTAGTGTGCTTGGGTGCTCCTCACCGAGGAGTCGCACGAAGTCGTCGACCACCTTCGTCAAGAGGTCAATCGCCTCGGCAGTGCGCCCCGCCCGCCGATAGGAGACAGCGAGATTCGTCCGGGCGGCCAACGTGTCCGGGTGCTCCTCGCCGAGAAGGCGCGTCCGGCCGGCGGTCACCTTCTCCTCAATGGTGATCGCCTCGGCAGTGCGCCCCGCCTGCCGGTAGGAGCTGGCGAGGTTGGCGCGGGCGGCCAACGTATCTGGGTGCTCATCGCCGAGAAGGCCCACGAAGTCGTCGACCACCTTCGTGAGGAGCTCAATCGCCTCGGCAGTGCGCCCCGCCTGCCGATAGGAGACAGCGAGGTTGGCGCGGGCGCCCAGCGTGTCCGGGTGCTCGTCACCGAGTAGGCGTGCGCTGTCGGTGGCCACCTTCTCCTCAATGGTGATCGCCTCGGTTATGCGCCCCGCCTGCCCATAAGAGGCGGCGAGGTTGGCGCGGGCACTCAATGTGTGAGGGTGCTCATCGCCGAGTAGCTGCACGTAGTCGGCGACTACCCTCTTGATGAGGATGATCGCCTCGGTAGTGCGCCCCGCCCGTCGATAGGAAGTTGCCAGGTTGGCATGCGCGGCCAGCGTGTCCGGGTGCTCCCTACCGAGAAGGCGTGCGCTGTCGGTCGCCACCTTCTCCTCAATGGTGATCGCCTCGGTTATGCGCCCCGCCTGCCCATAAGAGGCGGCGAGGTTGGCACGGGCGGTCAATGTGTTCGGATGCTCGTGACCGAGCAGCCGGACCGCCTGTTCGGTCATGTGCTTCCAATATGCGACGGCGGGCGTGTGCAGGCCGGCGCGTAGCAGGCTGATGCCAGCTCTGGACAGCAGTGGGTGCCCGTGGGGTTGCCAGAGCAGATCGCCGGCGATGTCGGCCAGGGTGTTGGTGTTGGCGCGCAGCGCGTTGATGAGATCGGTGGTGGCGTGGTCGGCGTCTGGCCATAGTTGCAGCAGCGCGTCGGCGGTGGCGTGGGCGACCGACACGGAGTCGGTGGTGGTTTCCCGGGTGGCGCGGGCAGTCAAAGCATGGATGCGAACGGCGCGAGTGGTGTCGGTGGGGGTGTGGATGAGCAGCCCGTAGCGGTGCAGCAGCCGCATCGCTTTCCACGCCTCGTCGGTGGTGACGGGCTCGCCGGTGTCACCCCGACCGTGGGTGGACAGGTATTCGGTGACCGCAAGGGTGGACCATAGTGCGTCGGGGTGCCCTGCCGGGTCGGCCATGGCGGCCAGCGCTAGGGCGGGGCGGGCCAGCCCGACAGGTGCGGAACCATCGGCGGCATCTAGAGCGAGCAGCAGGGTGACGGCCACGGGCCGCCCGTAGGCGTCGGGGTCTGCGCTGGCGGGCATGAGGTCTGGCAGCCCTTCACCACCACTCTTGTAGCGGGCCAGGTAATTCGCACACCCCTCCTCCTGAGCGATCATGTAAGCGGCAGCGTGGGACAATGCCAGCGGTAGATGCCCCACCGCGGCGGCAAGGTTCGGGGCTTGGTCGTCGAGCAGGTGGGCGCACCCGACACCGGCAAGCCGGTCGGTCAGGTACATCAGCGACTCACTCGGGCTGTACACGCCGACGTCGGTCTTCCTCCGGCCGGAACTGAACAGGGTGGCATCCTGCAGGCGGGTCGTGGCCAGGGTCCAGCCGGTGGGTCGCGGCGGTGGCCACCAGCAGCCGAGTAGGGCCGGGTCAGTGATGTTGTCTAGGACGAACAGCCAGGTCCGCTCGGTGCTGTTTAGCCACTCCAGTAGCGCCGTCGCGTCAGCGGTCGGGTCAGCACCGTCGGCTCCGGGAACACCGGCCTTCGCTGCGGCGCGGGCGTAGGTAGTGACGACCTGGTCAGGGCTGGCGGCATTGACCCATACCACCAGGTCTGTCGCGCGCCCGTTGATGGCGTCCCAGGCAAACCACGCCGCCAGCTGCGACTTACCTACCCCTCCGCCACCAGCCAATACCCGCGCGTTGCCGTCATGGTCTCGAGCCTGATGAGGCAAGAGCACGTCATAACCGCAGCTGCGGGTGTTGAGGATCTTCTCCCGTAAGTCCTCTCTTGGCTGAAACGCCGATGCCAATGCCGGAGGCCGCCCCACCACCACCGGCCACAGCGGCACTGCAGGAGCCTGGTGCTGGTGGTACTCGGTCTTGACACCACCGAGAATGATGCCGGAGTTGGCTACGCCACCCCTGCTCGCTCGCGCATTGCCGGAATCGGTAACGCTGGCCCTAGTAGGTTCTGCGTCCGCTGCGGCTCCGCTGGCGGCCATTACTGTGAGCCACGCTGGATGCCGGTGTTGGCCACTGAACCTGGCCCCTCAGCGGTCGCGTCCCCTGAACGGACCACCTGTGCCGACCGGTCCCTGGCGTCGGTCTCTGCTCCGGTGTTGGCTCGTCCACCAGCCTTGGCGATGGCCTTACCGCTCTCTTCTACCCGGTCCGTATCGGGCACCGACACGCCTCCACTCTGCCGTGGTGGTAGTAGGTACGGAACTGCCAGAGCAACCAACGCCACGACCGCGCCGATGCTGCTGGCCGTCTTGTCGGCCTTGTCCAGTCCAACTACGACCAGGTACACCACCACACCAGCAAGGAGCACACCAAAGACAACCCGTCCCGCCCACACCCACTGCTGGCTCCGATGAGGCACCGCGGCCACCCCCTAGCGAATGGGCCCAGTCTACGTCCTCATTCACGCATGGCGATCACTCGATCGCAGTGCGAGCGCTGCTACGCCTCCCCTTCGACAACCAAATCCGCGGAGAGCCCTTCGTGACGGCTTCGAACGGACCGTCCTGGGAATCCTGGCCGCCGCGACCGCGGTACTTCTTGCCATCGCCGTGGTGGGTTCGACGGCCGCGAGCTGGCCAGTGGCGTCGAACGTCCTGCTCCGGCATTCGGGAGGGACGCGTCCGGCCTGCGGACTGTGCACCACCGGCCCTCGGCAGCGGATCATGGGCATGACGCCCGCTCACCGGTCGTTTGCCCGGCTCCTCCGTTACTCGCGCGCCGTCGGTAGGAGCACAGCTAAGTGCTCGGTCCGGTACGAATTTACTGAGGGGGAAGACGTTGGCACGACATCAGCCGTACACGTCAGGGCTTCAGGCGGAGCACCGACTATGCCTCGACGTCGAGCCCCAGGGTGATTTCCGATCCTGCCGACACCACCACTTGAAGCATGTCGGAGGACATGCCTGCCTGCTCTGCTACAGAAGTCACGGTGTGCTCCTGCTCGGCGAGGAGAGCGGCGGCTTTGCCGAGCAGTGAGGGCTGTTCGCGGTGTCCCAGGTCTGCTGGCTCGGGGTAGCCCCACTCGGCGAGCATGTTCATGGCCCGCCGGTATGTGTAGTCGCTGTAGATGCCCATGGCGTGGCCTCGGTAGACGAGCGCCTTGAGTGAGAGGCCCCAACGGCGTTTGGTTCGCTGGAGCTGCTCGAAGTCAAGTCGGGCGGGCAACTCGTCGCGGAGCTGGCGGCTCGGTGCGAGAAACTGCGACCCAAAGGCCGTCGCTTCTCGCTCGAGTATTTGGCTGCCGGGCTCGGCGTCGTGGTGCAGCAGCAGGTGAGCGAGTTCGTGAGCCACGTCCATCCGTGACCGCGCCTTGTCGTTCTTGCTCGGGCTGAGGAACACGAACGGCCGCGACCCGTACCAGTGGGAGAAGGCGTCAACCCGCTCGGAGACGTCCGGCAACGTGAGCACGACAACTCCGGCCGCCTCCAGCAGTCGAACCATATGAGGCACGGGTTCGTCGCCCAGACCGAGGGCGTGGCGGGCGGCTACCGCCGCCGCTTCGAGGTCGCGGCTGGACGCTTCCTCTGGCAAGTCGATCGACGGCAGCCGCAGCACCGGCAGCTGTAGGTGCTGTTCGACAGCGTCAACGACACGCCATGCGATCTCGCCGAATGCGAGGGCCTGGTCCCGTTCGGCTTGCGTCGTGGTGCGCAAGCTCCGGAAGTGCGGGTGACCCGCCGTCACCGGCGCAGGAATGCCGGCGGCAAAGAACCGGACCGGGACGGCAAGAGCGAGCGCGAGGCGGGCCAGCGTCGCGGGCGACGGACGGGACTGCGCCAGCTCGTACTGGCTCACTGCGGCAGCAGTCACCCCTACCTGGCGGGCCAGCTCCTTCTTGCGGATCCGTCGCCACCGGCGGGCGAGCGTCAGCGCGTGGGGCTGAAACGCTGCCGCTGCCAGCGCCGGTGCTTCTCCCCGGTCGCGGGTGGCCGTCACGCGAGCGCTGACAGCCGCACGCCGTCACCGCGCCGCTTCGGCCGGACCATGACCTCGAGCTCCGGGATCGGCACCTCGCCGGGCAGCGCGGGACCTGGGATTGCAGAGCTGCCGCCCGTGGCCACCAGCACCGGGTGAGCCGGTTGGCCGATCCAGAGTTGCACCTCGAACCAGGGGGATCCCCCGTCGCGGTTGTCCCGCGGCAGTCCGAGGTAGGCGACCGCTTCGCCGGTGTCGAGGTCGCCCGCGTGCGCGACACGAACGTGGCGCCGGCGCGGAACCACACCGGTAAACGCCTCGGGGAACTGCTCTTCGTCGTCCAGTGCGAGTTGGCCGCCTCGACTGTTCTCGACGGCTCCGCCGAGCCGCGCTTCGCTGCCTTCCCAGCGGATCGACTCGACGCTCGCGCCGGTGCCGCCCTGGAGGGAGTAGAGCCGCACGATGTAGCCCGCGCAGAGGATCTCCAACGAGTTGTCCTCGATCCGGGCGTCGACGCCTGCCAGACCGCCGAACTGCGCCACTCCCAGGTTCGTCAGGTTGCGCCAGACCGTGGTACCGAAGCTCATAGCGTCGTCGCCCAGGTCTGGCTCGTGTCGGTCAGCTGCCCTCCGGTACACCTGCCGGATTAGGTCCGCGAGGGGGGTGAGCACGCCGTTCTTGTCGAGGGTTGCGACGGCTTCGCTCAGGTGATCCACGGACGGAAACATAGCAGGTACTTCAGTTGATGTTGTGAAAGTCAAGTCCGGGTCGCGAGTCGGGCGCTGCGGCACGCCAACCACGCCTGCTAGCCCAGCTGCGGCGCGAGCCTTCGCGGCCTTGTCCCTGATCGCAGCCCGACCGGCAGCGCGGGCGCGTATGATGCCTGCGGGTCGCCTGCCTCCTGTCGGAGGCTGCCGATAGGGTGCAACCCATGCTCAGGACGACCCCGCGACACGCGACCTCGACACCGGTCGGCGAACGCCGACGGATTACTGCAGGCCACGGGCGTTCCGTCGGGTCGGGCGGCGGGCTCTGATGGCGCGGCCAGCTGGTCGCTACGCCGCAGTTTCCATGTTCTCCGGCTGCGGCGGTATGGACCTCGGCGCGGAGCAGACCAAGCGTGTGGGCGTCGTCTGGGCAAACGACATCGAGCCGTGGGCCGTCGAGACGTATCGGCGCAACCTCGGGCGGCACATCGTTGCCGAAGATATCGCCGAGCTCGACGTGCCAGACGTGCCCTGCGACATCCTGCTCGCCGGGCCGCCGTGCCAGGACTACTCCACCCTTTGGAACCACGACGGCCTGAAGACCGCGCGAGGCAACCTGTTCCGCCATGTCGCGCGGTTCCTGGACGGGCTGCGTCCGGCAGCCTTCGTGCTCGAGAACGTGCCGGGCCTCCTCTCCGCCAACCACGGGGCTGCGTGGACCCTCGTCCGGCACGCTCTGCGGTCGCCGTCGAGCTTCGTGAGCGGCCCGAGGAACGGGCCGGGTGTGCGGTACGACCTGTCGGCCCAGGTCATCGATATGGCAGACCTGGGCGTCCCGCAGCACCGCGAGCGCCTGATCGTCGTCGGGGTGCGCCGAGATCTGAAGGTTCGGCCGCCGATCATCCCGGAGCCCTACGCCGGGCGGCACGTAACAGTCGCCGACGCACTCGACACAAGTCCCATCCCGGACGACGCGCCGAACCACGAGCGCGGGCTCGACGGACCCGAGGTAGTCAAGCGCCTCGAGCTCATCCCGCCCGGGGCGAACTACGGCGTCATCCCCGAGGGGCACCCGTCGGCGGTCAAGGGGCTGATCAGCCACGTCTACCGGCGGCTGGACCCGGACAAGCCGGCCTACACCATGATCGCGGGCGGCGGCGGCGGCACGCACGGCTACCACCACGTCGAGCCGCGGCGGCTGAGCAACCGCGAGAAGGCGCGGCTGCAGGGCTTTCCCGACGACTTCGTCTTCGAGTACGGGACGGTGCGCAACCGGGCATCGGCGTACGCTCGCGTCCGCCGGCAGATCGGCAACGCTGTCCCGCCTCCGGCAGCGAAGGAGATCGTCGACGCGCTGACTCAGGTGCTGCTGTCAGCAGGCGTGCCGACCCGCAGGGCAGCCGAGCTGAACGCTCTACGCCGGCTGGCAGGACGCACCACCCAACCTGAGCGCCAAGCCGAGAGGAAGGCAGCCGGCTAGTGAAAGACCCCCGAGAAGTGTCGGACGAACTGCCCGCTGTCGCCGCCTTGCGGTCGCTGTCGGTGTTTAGCGCCGACCAGGCCGGCGCCTACCGCGAACACTTCCAGCGCCTCGGCGAGGCGCTCGGCGCAGATGTTCCCACCCGCTTGGCTCAGTACGTCGCCGCGTGGGCCGAGTCCGGGCAGGCTGGGGCCGTGGTGTTGACCGGCAACGCCGGCACGGGCAAGACCGCAGTGGCGGAGACGTACTCCCGCGCTGTCGGGGGCGACCTTCCCGAAGGCGACGACCTGCGCGAGGTCGCCTCGGGCCGCTGGGTGGTCAAGGACCTCTCGGGGCTTCCGGACGACGCGGCGCGGCGTTCGACGCTGCAGGCGGTCCTCACGGGCCTGGCAGCAGGGTCCGGCCAGTATCTGGTGTGCGCGAACGAGGGCGTCCTGCGCGACGCGCTCGACATCCTCGACCACGAAGACCTCGCCACAGCCCTCGACCAGGCGCTGCGCAGCGGGGCAGCTGAGGTCGGCAAGCTGGTAGTGGTCAACGTCAACCGCCAGCGCCCGACCGCGCCTGGGCTGTGGGACGCCCTGCTCGACTTCCTCGTGCGCGAAGATCTGTGGTCCGGCTGCGCCGGCTGCCCGTTCGACCTCGGCAGCTGCCCCATGCGCAGCAACGCCGAAGCGCTGCGGGACCCGCAGGTGCGCGAGCAGCTACGGACCCTGGTCCGCCTCGGCGCCGGCGAAGCGGTGCCGACAATCCGGGAAGTCCTCTCGGTGCTCGCCTGGGCCGTCGTCGGCGACCGGACGTGCAAGCACGTCAAGACAGCAACGCGGGACATGGAAAGGGCCGCCTTCACCGCCACCGACGGGTACTTCACCCGCGTCGTGGGCGGAGGCCTGACCCTCGACGCCATCGAGCGCTCGCCGCTGATGGCGGGGATGCGCACTGCCCAGCTGGGGCACGTCAGCGACCTGGAGATCGACGGCTGGCTGCGGGACACCACCGGAGCGCCCGACGTGGTTCGGCTGCTCGCCGGCGATCCTTCGCTGGTCGAGGACGGGCCCGACGGCAGCCTCGCCCTGGCTGGGAGCCGCTCGCCGCAGGACCGGGTGCGCACCAAGCAGGGGACCATGACGTTCCACCACCTGGGTGAGCTCGTCAGCACCAGCGAAGACCCGACGAAGGTAGACGACGGGTTGGACGCGCTCGTCTCCGGCGACCGGGACAGCAACGCGCCCGCCCAGGTGCTGTGGCGCCAGCGCCTCTATTTCGAGGCCAGCCAAGCGCTGGGCGGCGCCGACGTCGCGTCGAGGCGGCTGCTGGGATACCGCTACGTCGCCGACCTCGTGCGCTTGGCGCAGAAGGCCGCCCGCAGCGAGGACGTCGTCATCGAAGTCTCGGAAGTGGTGCGCGGCCTGAACTTCCTCGTCACCGGGTTCTCCAGCCCCCACGAAGGGCTCGTCGTGCCAGACCCCGCCTGCCTGTTCGCCCGCGACCCCGGTTCCTTCCGGCCGGCGAGGCCGTCGCTGGTGTACGGACTCGTCCCGCTGGAGCGGCTGTCTGTGCGGGTGCCCGACCGCGGGCTCGTGGAGCGGCTGCTGGATGTCGACCACGTCGACGTAGAGCTGGTCGTGGACGGCCGCGACGACTTGTCGCTGCGGATCCGCCCGAAGATGTACGAGGCCATCCGCGAGGCCGCCGACTTCCAGGGACCCGTCGGCCAGGGCGTCGCCGAGATGAACGACCTGCGCGGCTTCTACAGCCGGCTTGCCTCGGCGGAGGCCGCCGGCGACGCCATCCGCGTCGCCGATCCCGACTCCGACCCGCCGGCACTGGTGAAGGTCAACCTGCCGTACTTCGCGACCTCTCGGAGGGCGTAGTGCTCCTCGACAACCGGAATCTCACCCCCGGCCGGGTCGCACAGGTGCTGTTCGGCTTGGACCCCGACCGCGACGAGCGGGCTCCGCAGCTGTGCGCGGAGACCCTGCTCACCCTCGCCCAGAACCGCTACCGCGCCCCGGCCAGCAGCGACGAGCTGCGCAGCCCCAAGCGACAGCGGTTCGCCCTGCGCAGCTTGGCGCTCGCCACCAACTTCCTGGCGGGCCGGGAGGGGCGCGCGGGCGAGGACAACATGACGCCGAACCTGTACGGCAAGCTGCTCGCGTCGGGTTCCGATGTCCGCAACAGCGCCAACCTGGCGCTGGCCCAAAGCGCCCTGCAGGGGCTCGTCGACCCTGACACGCAGCGCGGCCAGCCGGGGGCGTGGCTGCTGAGGCCGTTCCACGAGTCGCTGCTGTGGTACGACGCGCGCAAGGCGCCGAGCCGACCCGACTGGACAGTGCGCAAGGTGTACATGCGCGGCAGCGGGATCACCCTCGCCCGCCTGCTCCTCGCGCCGACCGACCCGAAGGCGGCCGAGCAGGGGGCGCGCGCTGTCTCCGCCATCCGAGAGGCCCTGACGGGGCCGAGTCCGCTGGCGGATATCAGCCGCCGCCTGGAATCGGCACTGCAGACCGACGTGCCGTTCACCACCAAGACGCCGGACACCGAAGAGGACGAGAAGGCAGCTTGGGAGCGGGGCGAGGACGAGCTGCTGCAGCCGCTCGCGGCCAGCCTGTGCCGTCACGCCGAGGGGGTGATGTGCCAGGGCAGCGCCAGCGGGCCGGCCAAGCTCTGGCAGCTGCGCACCATCCTCGCGCTGGACCTGGCGGTACACGCCCTGAGGGTCGCCTGGGACGCCACCTCGACACCCGAGGAAGACCGCTTCCTCCTGCTGAGCTTCGGCGGGGGGCCGCGGTCGCAGGACCGGGTCCGGCAGCGGTCGGAAGAGTCGTACCGGCGGGCCCGGATCCGGCTCAACGAGGCGACGATCTCCACGGTCGCCCGCATCATGCGCCAGCTGGTGGAGAGAAAGACCGTCGTGTGGGCCGACGAGTTCGAGAACCGGCGCAACAAGCTCGACGGAGAGAAGGGCCCCGACGGGCTGCTGCACCAGCTCACCAAGCTGACCGCCCGCAGCTCGGACGACGAGTACCTGCGGCTGGCGCGCACGTCGGTGGAGAGCGCGAACTACGGCCGGGCTGAGGACGGGTTCCGGGTTTTGCTGGAGTCGGTGGGGCTCGTTGCTGGGACCCGCTACCGCTACCTGACAGCTACGCCGGACTTGCTGGCCGCCCTCGTGGGCGCGCTGTCGAGCCGGATGCCGATGCCCAGCAACGAGTTCTTCGCCGCAGTGCGGCAGGAGTGGGGACTGGTGATCAACCAAGAGTCGGCGGCGTCGACGAGCCTGCGCGGCCAGGTCGACGGGGCCGGCCTCGAGCGCAACGCCCGCCGGGCCGAGAGGCTCATGAGCGAGGCGGGACTGGCGCTGAGCTTGTCCGACCGGACCACCGTGGTCGGCGAGCGCGCGCAGAGGCGGTCGATGTGAGTCAGCGGCTCGGCGGCGCACTGGCCGCACACATCAGAAACCTGAGCGGAAGCTCCAAGTTCGTCCTAGTCGAGGGTGTCCCGACCAGCCTCGCTCTGGGCATGGCGGCGGCGTGGAGCGAGGCGCTCCCGCCGTTGGCCGTAGTGTCCGACTGCCCCCGCCGCTTCGGCGCCCACGCGCTGTCGGGCTCCGGGACGGGACTGCGCAACCGCTACCCGCAGGGCATCGTGCTGGTCCTGTGCGAAGGTCTGCAGGTCCCGGACCGCAGCGGCCTCAACCTGTTCGAGAACGTGTCGCCCGGCGTGCTCCTGGACTCCCCCGAAGGCCTGCTCACGATTGCCCGCCAAGAACCGGCCGCCAGCCTCGACGGCCCGGTGCGAGCGGTGCGGGAGGCTATCGCCCGGGTGGGCATCGCCCACAAGCCGAGCGCCGCGCAGGTAGCGGCATATTTCGACCTGGTCGCTGCCGGCGAAGACCCCCTGAAGAGCCTGCCCGCCCTGGGCGCCTTCGCCGACACCGCCACCGGCGAGAGGGTCGACGCCGACCGCATCGGCGACAACCTCGCCCTCGCCGCCCGCCGCACCAGCGACGACGTCCTGCGGCCCAGCGCCTACACGGAAATTCGCCGGCGCGCCGAGACGGTCCTCGGTCGACGGCCCAGGCTGCGCAACGAGCCGGCGGAGGCGAACGCCGCCGCGGCGGCCGTGATGACGATGCTGCAGTCCGGCAGCGAGCAGCTGCTCCAGGAGCTGGAGTTCGACGAGGCACGCGAGATCCTCGAACAGCGCACCAAGGACCTCGCCGACGTCGCGCTGCAGGCGCTGGCCGACTACCAGCGGCGGCACGAGGACGAGCGGGTTGCGCTGCTGCCCTGGCCTAGGTACCACTCGCGGGCAGAGGAACTCCGCCGCTCCGCTCAGCAGCGAGACGCCGCGCGGGACTTGCTCGACCTCGACGAAGCCCAAGCCCACGGCATCTTCGACAGGCCGACCAGGATCAAGCTCGAGAAGCTGCTGCGCGACAAGGCCATCAGCGGCAGCAACCCGTCCTGCCCCGAGAGCGCCCTGATCAAGGCGGTGCAGCAGCTCGGCGGTCCGCTGAAGCGCATCAGCCTCCTCAGCCCGAAGCCGTCGGCAGAAAACGCGAAGCCGAACCGCAGCGGCGCGGTGCGGTGCATCACCCTCGGCTGCGCGCGGCTGCGGCTGGGCGGGTTGATGCGCCGGCTCGAAAGCCGGGGCGTCGAAGTTGACGGCCTCCTCCTCCAGCCGGCCGACACCGACAAGACCGTCGAGGCGTCCTTCCACGACGCTGACCTCGCCTCGGGGGAACTCGCGCTGTTGCAGCTGCGGCTCCACGCCGCCGACGGCAGCACCGTCCAAGTCGACTGGCGGCCCGACCTCGACGACGCCGCACTGCTGCGCGCCGCGCTGCTATTCGCTGAGGAGACCGCCCTCACCCTGGCGGCGGCCGACGAGCCGACCCTCTCGTCGTTTTGCAGCAACGAGGCACCGAGCCCGCAGCCCGTTTCGAATGAACTGAAGCCGCTCGCGCACGAGCTGCGCGAGCTTGCGCAGCTGTCGCTGCAGGAAGGGCTCAGCCCTCAGCCCCTGCGCAGGTGGGCTACCAGCTGGGCTGCCGCCGGCAACGACAAGGCACCCGGCGCGGAGGCCGAGGTGGCAGAGGCACTCTCGCTGGCGGGGGCGGTCGAGGGCCCAGCCCACTGCGTGGCTCTCACCGGCTTCGCGCCACTGAAGGCCGAGTGGCTCGCCCAGTACCTCGACGCGCTGTGGTCCCTGCTCGACGCGGCCGACGCAAGCGACGACAAGCCTGTCGCCGCGACGGCCGCTGGAATCGCCCGCACGACAGCCTCGCACCACCCCGCCCACGTTCGCGCACGCCTGCGGGACAAAGCCATGCTGCCCACCAGCGAAGGGCGGCTCTGGAGCCTCTACGGCGGGGCCAACACCCGCGACGAAAGCGGCTACGCCGGCGCGGCGCTGACCTCGGTCGTGGTCCGGCTGCTTTCGCTGCAGCCTGAGGCCGCCGGGCACCTGCGCTGCCTGGCCTACGGACCCGGCGCCGCCGACCTGCTCGTCTCGCAGGCAGTCAAGCTCATCGGCCGCAAGACCGGCCGCGGCACCGTCGCCAAGGTCGAGGTGTTCTGCGTCGGGGAGGAGCCGACCGACAGGCCGCACTGGCAGACCCTCGCACGCGCGGATGAAGAGCTGCGCGACAGCCGCGACGTGCTGGAGCTGCGCTACCTCGACAGCCTCGCCCGGGCCCGCGAGGTCCTGCAGCAGCCGGGTTCGCCGAACCCGGCGGTGCACCTCGCGCTGGTGACCGGAATCAGCGACGGCGGAAACCGGCTGCAGATCGAGTTCCCCGAAGTGCCCGCACCGCGGGAGGACTCCGAAGTGCTCTTCGCTCCCCGGACCTCGCAGCGGCCTGGGAAGGAGCGGCGCATGCTGCTGATGCCGCCCGCTACGACGCGTGCCGGCATCACGTGGTTGAAGCTGCAGGCGGCTGTGGACGAATCCTGGCCGGAGGAAGGCGAGAAGATCCCGGTGCCGGAGGTCCGCACCGGGGCCATGGACATCGCCGAGCAGCTTCGGGAGGTCCACGACCTCGCGCTCTGGGTAGCCACCCTCGACCGCTACGCCACCCGCGACAGCCTCGAGCAGGCCCTCGGCGCCCACCGCATCGCCATCCTGCACCAGGAGCGCCGACTCGGTGGCGACAGCCCGCTGTCGCTGGTGCTAAGCCAGAAGTCGGGCGGCCCGGCAGACCGCGCCATCGGCCGCAGCCTGCGCGCAGCCAACATCGTCGCCGACCGGGACGTCGCCTTCAACGTAGGAACTGACCTCCGCAAGGTTGCGAGCCAGGGCTACGGCATCCTGGCCCTCGAGGCCGCCACCAGCGGCACGGGCATCAATGAACTCGTCGGCCACGTCGTGGCATTCTCGCTGCTCGCCCGCACGACCACCCCCTGGCCTCTGCCGCCGGGGTGCCGCGTCCTGCTCGTCAGCCTCGACGAGTACCGGCACTGGTTCCCCAGCCGCCGCGCCGACCTACTCGCAATCGCACTCGACCCCTCCGAGGAAGGGGTCCACGTCGCGGCCATCGAGGTGAAGGCCAGGCGCAGCGACGAAACCGACGCCGCTGCCGGTGCACTCGACCAGCTCAACCAGACGCTCGCGGCCACTAGGTGGGCCGCCTACCCCGAGCCCGGGTCCATCCACAGCCGCCTGTGGCTCAACCGCATCGCGGAGGCCGCCTACTCGGTGGCACGGGAGTCGCGCTTCAAGCTCGACGCCGAAGAACTGGCGGCGCTCGAGGCGTTCCGAACCGGCACGGGGACCCTGGAGTGGGCGGGCGTCGGCCTGGTCTTCGGCCCCAAGGTGGAGGAGTTCCACCGGCACTACCCGAACAAGGTGGCCAGCGACATCGTCCCGGTGGTGCTGCACAGCATCAAACTCACCGAGGACCTGCTGCTCGAAGCCGCGCAGGTGCGCATCACGGACCTGAGGACCGTCGAAGCCGAGCGCCCGCCTCTCAAGGGCGGACGGACGCGGCGCAGACCGGAGGCCAAGCCCGCAGAACAGGCGCAGCCGCCGGCCGACACAACCCGGGACGCTGACGTCCCCGAGCCTGCCCGGCCCTCGCCAAACGAGACGGCCGCGCCGCCGAACCCTCAGGGTACTGAGCCGCAGCAGGCCCGCACCTCCGAGCCGAGCGCGACCGAGGAGCCGCGCAGGCACACGCAGCCGACTACGTCCGCCACGGAACCGGTGCCGTTCCGCGCCCCGGTCTTGGGCTGGGACGCCACCACGGGCGAGGAGGTGCGCTGGCACCCGGCCGGCCCCGAGCAGGGCGTGCTCCAGAACGGCCACGTGGAGGTGTGGGGCAGCTCGGGTATGGGCAAGACGCAGTTCACAATGAGCCTGCTCGCGCAGCTCGCCCACCACAGCGGGAGCAAGTTCGGCATCGCCGACTTCAAGAACGACTACAGCGACGAGACCGGCTTCCCCCACCTGGCCGGCGCGAAATTCCTCGACCTGTGGAACGACGGCGCGCCGTACAACCCGCTCGCCTTGGGGGAGTTCAGTGAACGCGCGGTCAACACCGCCGTCATCGAACTGCGCGACACCGTCGAAGTCGCCACTAAGTCGTTCACCAGAATGGGCGTAAGGCAGCGGGCGAAGCTGGAGAAGGCACTGCGCAGTGCCTACGCCGTCGGGCGGGCAGAAGGACGGTGGCCGACGCTCCGGCTCCTCGACGACGAACTCGACGCTGACCTGTCCGGAGTGATCGGCGACCTGACCCACAACGAACTGTTCCGCGACGGGCCTCCCCTCGGGGAAGTCATCGACCACAACGTCGTCTTCGGGCTGAGCCGGATCCCCGGCAACGGCCAAACTACCGTCCTAGCCGCCGGATTCATCCTGTCAGCCCTGTTGCTGCGAGTGCAGTCCCTGCCGCCCGTACCGAACTCCGTCCGGTACGTCACCGTAGTCGACGAAGCCCACCGAGTCGCGGCCTTCAAGGCCATCGACACCATGATCCGCGAAGGCCGCTCGAAGGGCCTCGGCGTCGTGCTCGCCACTCAGCAGCCGGGGGACCTGCCCGACGTGGTCGCCACCAACGCCCAGACCAAGGTGTGCTTCCGCCTTCCGGACGCCACGGTCGCGGCCGCAGCCGCCCGAAAGCTCAACCCGAACGACTCGCGCCTGGCCGAGCAGATTCGGACCCTGGGCAAGGGAGAAGCCCTGGTCAGCTTCGGCGGGACCAAGCCCCGGCTGCTGCGCATGGCCCAGGCATACCGCGACCGCCGCGAACTCGGACTTCCCGGCGAGGAGGCCGCAACCGGGCAATGAAGAAGCACCAAGGGCGCCCTGCCACCGCGAACCGGACGCCCCGGAACGACACGGCCGCGTACTCCTGGGCAAGCAGCCCAGGGGTGCGCGGCCGCATGCAGCGGCAGCGGACTCGCGACACCCAGCCCGAGCTTGCGATACGACGCCTGCTGCACGCCGCCGGACTGCGCTACCGAGTCGACGTCGCACCCACACGATCGCTCCGTCGTCGCGCTGACATCGTCTTCGGCCCAGCCCGAGTCGCCGTCTTCGTCGATGGATGCTTCTGGCACGGGTGCCCACAGCACGGAAGCAGGAAAACCAAGACCAACACCGACTACTGGTCGGGAAAAGTCGCACGGAACCAGGCCCGCGACACCGCCACCGACGGTCTCCTCACTAACGACGGCTGGCTTGTCATCCGCGTGTGGGAGCACGAGGACCCTCGGGAAGCCGCCGAGCGGATCGCCAGCAGCGTGCACAAGCGGCGACGGTGGGGCAGCCGCCAGTCTTAGCCCGGTCTCCTAGCTGACGTAGGTGAGCCGATACGGCACCGCTTCGAGCACCGCCCAAGCGGGACAGGACGAGACTGTCACACAGCGACGCCGCCGCAGGACAGTGATAGGAAGAGCTTTGGCTCCGCCATGGCCAACACCGCGCACTTGTGTCGGGGTACTCGTTGGAGTGCAGAGGTGAGTACGGCTGATCTTGCAGAGGTCAGGTGTCGTGGTGGGCGCCCTGTTCGTCACGGTGAGTTGTGTCTTGCAGGCGCAGGCGGGTGAGGCCGAGCATGTCGATCAGCCATCCGGGTCCGCCGGTGATGCCGCGGGCGCGTAGGAGGGTGTCGACCTCGTGGTGGGTCGCCGCAGTGGCGCGGGCGAGGAAGTCCTCGCAGATCTGGAGCAGGAGTTGCAGCAGGTCGCCGTGGTGGGTGTCGCTGGTGGCCGCGGGGTCGTCCGGGATGGCCGGGGTGGGCATCAGGCGACGTTCTCGATGGCGGTGAGGCGGTTCTTGAGTCGGTAGCTGGGGCCGTTGATCGGGACGACGTCGCAGTGGTGCAGGAGCCGGTCGAGGATGGCGGTGGCCAGGACCTCGTCGCCGAAGACTTGACCCCATTCGCCGAAGCCTTTGTTCGAGGTCAGCAGGGTGGAGCCCTTCTCGTAGCGTTTCGAGATGACTTGGAAGACGAGGTTGGCCTCGGGGCGTTCGAGGGGCTGGTAGCCCACCTCGTCGATGACCAGGACGGTGGGGCGTAGGTAGGTCTGCAGCTTCCGGGCCAGCCGGCCGATCGCGTCGGCGGCGGTGAGGTGGCGGACCATGTCGTCGAGGGTGGTGAAGTAGACGGTGAATCCGGCTCGGCAGGCGGCGACCGCGAGGGACACCGCGATGTGGGTCTTGCCGACGCCGGGTGGGCCGAGGAGAGCGACGTTGGCTTTGGCCTGCACGAATGCGAGGGTGGCGAGGTCACGGACCTTACGGGGGTCCAGGTCGGGTTGGAAGCTGAAGTCGTAGTCGTCGAGGGTCTTGTGGTGCGGCAGCTTCGACAGGCGTAGCCCGGCGCGGAAGCGGCGTTCGTCGCGGACGGCGAGTTCCTCTTCCAGGACGAGGTCGAGGAACTCCAGGTAGCCCATGGCCTCGGTGTCGGCCCGGCCGGTGAGTTCCCGCAGCGTCTTGGCCAGGTGAGGCAGGCCGAGTTTGGTGGCGCTGGCGTGGATGCGGTTGGTGACCAGCTCACTCACTTCGAGACGTCCTTCAGGTGTGGGCGGTTGGTGAACGGGCTGGCCGCAGCGATCTGCTCATAGACCGACAGCGGCCGGGCCTCGACGGCGACCTGAGCGGCAGCGGCCCGGTTGAGCAGGGCTTGCAGCGGTCCCTGGCCCCCGTCGAGGCGGGCCGATCGGCGTGCGGCCGGCTGCCCGCCGGCGGGGTCGCCGGTGGTGACGGCACGGGTGTGTCCGTCGGGCAGACCGTCCCAGTGGCTCTCGTCGACCACGCGGGCGCCGCGGCCCACGGCCCGCTGGTGCGTGGCCAGCAGCGTGGTGCCGTCCAGGCCGGGCACGGTGGCGTGGATGGTGATCGTGGCGGCGGTCGCCCGAATCTCCACGAGTTGGCGGTGGCGGACCCGTCGGGCCGGCACGGAGTAGAGGTTGCCGGCGTAGGCGACCAGGCAGTCCTTGCCGACGTGCCGCAGATGCCGGTCGGCGACCACATACGCCCTGGCCGGGATCGGTCGCAGCGCGGCGTGGTCACGGACCGCCCGCACGCCGATGATCTCGCCATGGGTGCGATGCCGCACGGCCCGCCGCTGCCGAACCCAGGCCACGAACGTGGCGTCGAGCTCGGCCAGCGAGGAGAACGCCCGCCCCGCCAGGACATGATCACGGACGATGGTGACCTGCCGTTCGACCCGCCCTTTGCCGGTCGGCCGATAGGCGGCCAACACATCGATGTCGAAGTCGTAGTGCCCGGCGAACGCGACCGCTTCCGGGTGCAGCGGCACCGCCAGGCCCGGGGCGACGTGCCGACGGACCACGGTCTTGGTCCGGTCGTAGACGATCACCCCGGGAACCCCGCCGAAGTGCGCGAACGCCCGCCGGTGACACTCCCAGAACGCGGCCAGATCCTGGCTGGTGGTGAAACAGCAGAACGGATCCCGCGAGTACGACAGCACCATGTGAAACGAGTACACCTTCGGGATCCCGACATGGGCCAGGATGCCGCCCTCGTCGCCCCAGTCCACCTGCGCCTGCGCACCCGGAACGACCTCGAACCGACGATGCAGCCCGGCCAGCTGATCAGGGCTGATCCCCAACTCCGCCGCGATCCGCGGCCGGGCCTGCTGCAGATACAACTTCACCCGCTGGTAGTTACCGGTGAACCCGTACTGCTCAACCAGTCGTTCATGGATCACCGTGCCCTTGAGCAGCAACTCCGCCCGCAACCACGCATCGACCACGTGCGCGAACACATCGATCAACTGCCCACGAGCCGGCCGCGCCCGAACCGGCGGCACCACCTCGCCGCCACCAGCAGCCAGGTACTTCTTCACCGTCCGCCAGTTCAGGCCCGTCTCACGAGCGATCTCCGAAACACTCGCACCAGCCTCGTGCAACGCCCGGAACCGACGCACATCCAGCCACCGCTGCTCATCCAACGCCCCCACCGCCAGCCGCCCCACGCCGGTCCGATCACGACCCGAGCAGCCTCACCCTCAGTCACCCGCAGGCGACGGACAAACAGTGCGCACCTCTGCAAGATCAGCTGTACCTAGCTCTGCACTCCAGGCCGTACCCCGACACACTTGCCATCGTCATGGCGCCGGCGGCCCGCTCTCTACGTACGGAGCACGCGCAACACACGCTGCATCGGTCGTGATCAGCTGCTGACCATGGCTGCTATCAGTGCCCCGCCGACCAGATAGGGGCCGAAGGCGATGGTGTGCGCGCGGCGCAGCGCCAGGCGCGCCAGTGCTTCGGGAACGGCGAGCAGGAAGGGCAGCAGGCCGCCGAGGAACACCGCCGGCCAGCCGGCAGCGCCTAGCGCCGCGCCGAGCAGCGCGGCCAGCCGCACGTCACCCAGACCCATCCCGCTGCCCGCCACAATGACCAAAGTCAGGTACAGGCCGCCGAGCGTCGCCGCGGCGAGCACGGCGGTGACCAACGTGTGGGCCTGGCTCGTGGTCGCTGCCTGGCTGGCCAGCACGACGCCGACGGCTATGGCGGCGGCGCTGATCGCGGGGGTGGGCAGCCTGCGGACCGCGACGTCGACGGCGGCTAGAAGCATGCCGGTGTGCATCACTACCAGCCATACCGCCAGCAGAGGCAGTCCGCCGGGGATGTCGCGCAGCATCCAGGCCAGGCCGGCGGAGGCAACAGCCAGCCCGGTGCCACACAACTCCGAGACGGCCACCAGCATGAGCGCGCTCCTGACGGGCACGCAGCGGGGTGCCGAGGTGCCGCTTACGCCCGCCCGGGACGGTGGTAGGTCCATGCTGGCCTGCGGCTTGGCCACCAGCCAGATGTACACGTGCGGCAGCGCCAAGCCGGCGAGGGCGCCGCCGAAGAGCGCCAGCCCCAGCACCGTGGGATTCATCGGCCGTCGCCATTGTGGGGCGAGATGGGCCTACGCCGCTCCCGCGTCCGCACCGGTTGGTTGGGCATAGCCGTCGCGATAGGTGTCCGACCAGCGGCGCATCTCGCGCATGAACGATGAGAGCAACGGCAGGAGGTGGGTGCCGGCGGCGGTCAGGGAGTAGGTTCCGGCACCCGCGTCGTCGGAGTGGTGCACCAGGCCACCGTCGCGCAGGCGGCGCAGGGCATCGTTGAGCGATTTCGAGCTCGGCGCCGGTTGGATCTCGCGCAGCAGCTCCGAGAATCGCATCGGCCGTTGACCGAGTGCCGTGAGGATCTCCAGGGTCCACCGCTGGGCGCACAGCCTGATCGCTTCGTGCACGACGTGAAGGTCGTCGTCCATCCGCCTCCCCTCCCCGTCAAGGTCGGCCAGAGGACGAGTCTAGGGGATCGACTGCTCTACGTGAACAACGAATCCACGTTGAGTCAGATGGAGATCATCGAGGCAACGAGTCACGTCGTTGGGTAGCTGGTGCGCCGGCAAGGTAGCGGCAGCCCTCCGCGAGCGCATTCAGGGCGTCCGCCAGAGCGTTCCCCATAGTGGACAGGCGATAGGCGCCCGTGGTGGCAACCACGTCCCAGCTGCCGTGCGGTTCCCGCCGCAGAAGTCCGGTCGCCGCGAGCCAGCATAGGTCGGCCCGCAGCGCCTCGCGGGAGGCCTCGTCCACACCACCGAGGTCGCCGACAGTGGCAGCAGCGCGGTCACGCAACGTCACGAGAGCCGCGATGGCTATGGGCCGACGGGCGAGCTCCGCAGCAAGGTCGGCGGGCTGAGGACCCTCGGCGGTGCGGCTCATAATGCGCGCTCCCTTGAGATTTTCTGAGGATTCTAAGGCCTTCGATCCCTGCGGGCATAGTGTCGCGAATCCGACACCGGCTGGTCGGATTGCGTCGAAAGACTCGCATTATCGGTGACCTCGAGGTGAGCACCTGACGGTAATCACCGGAAGGTAAGCACGTTGCGGTAACCGTAGGGGCCGGGTGTAGAGGTGGGTTCAGGCATCCGTGCGTGCAACTTCCACGACAGCGGGGTGGGCCCGCTTCGCTGTGGCCAGGAACCGTCAGGAGGCAGGGCGGCAGATGACGATCCGTAACAGACAGCCAACTTCCACCGTTCGAGCGCGAGGCCGCCGCTTGCGCCTGGCGGGCTCGGCGGCAGCCCTGTGCCTGGTGGCCGGAGCGGGAGCGTGCGACGCCGGAAACACCGGGCAAGAACCTTCTCCCACTACCTCGGTCAGTGTTTCCACACCCAGCCAGGATCCGCGTGGCTCGGCCGAAGGCGCCGCGCTGGGCGTGTACCGCGGTATGTGGGCCGCGTACGCGAAGGCCGGTCTTACCGCAAACCCCGACGAGCCCGACCTCAGCAGGTTCGCCAGCGACGGCGCGCTGAAAACGTTGCGAAACGGGCTGGCCACCTACCGGAGCAAGAAGCAGGTACTCAAGGGCAAGTACGTCCTAGACCCTCAGGCCACCGACGTCGCGCTCAACGCCTCACCGGCAACGGTGACCGTCACCGACTGCATCGACGACAGCGCCTTCCTGGTCTACAACCTGGCGGGCAAGCCGATCAACGACGTGCCCGGGGGCCGGCGGAGCGCGCGGGCAACGGTCACGGACCTCGAGGCCGGCGGCTGGAAGGTCACCAGCTTCGGTGTCCAGGACGTGGGGTCGTGCTGATGCGTCGCACCGCCCAACTCCTGACCGCTGCGGTCTCGGCAGCGATCGTACTGATGACTGGAAGCCTGGCAGCACGTGCTGACGGTGGCATCGGCGGGGTCAGCTGCACCCAGAACCCGTCAGCTCCCGAATGCGAGATCAGCGCCGGCACCCCCGGCGGGTCTGGCGGCTCCACCGGCGGCAACCAGGGCGGCGGGTCCGGTGACGACGGCTCGGGCGGCGGCGGTGGCGACGGCTGCTACTGGGCGCCGGTCGACGTGGGTCTCCCGCCTCCGCCGGGCAAGGGCCCAGAGGGCGGTTGGTATTCGCGGACTTGCGTAGCCAACGGGTTGGGGTCGCAGGAGGTGCCGGTGTGGCTGGACCAGGCGCCGACGGTAAATCTGACGGCGTTGGCGCAGACGGCGCGTTCTCGGCTGCGCCTGCCCTCGCCGCAGATTCGCACGAATCCCGCCACGGCGCCGTTCGTGCTAGTGCAGGTGCCGGTTTGGCTATGGGTGGACCCAGCGACGTGGGGTGCCCGGTCGGCGACGGCGTCGGTGCCTGGGGTGTCGGTGACCGCGACCGCTACGCCGACCCGGGTGGTGTGGTCCTTCGGCGACGGCAGCGACGACCTGACGTGCACTGGTCCGGGTAAGCCGTGGAAGCCGGGCACCGATCCGCGGGCGTCGTCGCCGTGCGGGCACACCTACACCTCCTCGTCCGCTGTCGCGGCGGGGGCGGCGTTCCGGCTGCGGGCGACGGTGACGTGGTCGGTCACCTGGTCTGGTGCCGGTAGTGGGGGCACTCTCGCTCCGCTCACGACGACCTCGACGGTGTCCGTGCGGGTGGCGGAGTCCCAGGCGATCGTCGGAGGTGTCCGGTGAGCGTCACGACGGACCGTCCCCGGCCGGGGAGCATCGCCGCTGCGGATCTGCCGCCGGTGTCCACCGGTATGCGGCGGGTGGGGCGGCGCAGCGGGCGGCGTGTGGTCGCCGGGGTGCTGCTGGTCCTGGCGACGGTGGTGACGTTTTGGCAGGTGGATCTGCGCCGGCACGCCGACGAGCAGTTCCTCGCCGTCGCGCGGGACGTGCCTGCGGGTCAGGTCATCACCGACGTCGATGTGCGGGTGGTGCGGGTGGCGAACCCGTCCGGCCTGGACCTGGTCCCGGCCGAGCGGCGCGGCGGGATCGTTGGCCGTTCGGCGGCGGTGCCGTTGGTGGCAGGGAGCCTGCTGGTGTCGGGGCAGGTCGGGCCGGCGGCGTGGCCTGCGGCGGGGCAGGCGGTGATTGCGGTGCCGGTCAAGCCGGGCCGGGCCCCGACGAGCCTGACGGCTGGGTCGCGGGTGGTGGTGCTGGTCGCCCCGCCTGCGGGGGGCGGGCAGCAGGCGCCGCAGCAGAACAGCGGTGTGCGCCGGGCGGTGGCCACGGTCGTGTCCGTGGCGGCGGGAGCGGACCAGGTGGGCACGCAGTTGGTGACGGTGCTGCTCGCCGCGGATGCGGCGGAAGCGGTCGCGGCGGCTCCGGGGGACGTGTCGCTGGTGCAGCTCGGCCCGTCCCAGTGAGACGTGAGGAGGTGCGGGAGATGTTGGTGGTGGTGGCGTCGGTGTCCGGCGCGCCGGGTGCGTCGACGGCGGCGTTGGGGATGGCGGCGTTGTGGCCGGGGCATCCGGCGTTGCTGGTGGAGGCCGATCCCGGTGGTGGGGTGGTCGCGGCGCGGTTCGGGCTGGCGCAGGAGCCGGGGCTGGCGTCCCTGGCGGCGGCGGCCCGGCACGGCGGGCACGCCGGTGGGGCGGCGCCGTATGTGCAGCAGGTGCCGTTGGGTTTGCACGTCCTCGTCGGGCCGGGTGCGGCCGAGACCGCTGCGGGGGCGGTGTCGGTCCTCGCCGGCCAGGCCGAGGCGGTCGCGCGGTTGGCGCCGGTAGTGGTCGCCGACGCGGGTCGCCTCTACGCCAACAGCCCCGCGTGGGGCCTGTTGCGCTCCGCTGACGCGGTCGTGCTGGTCACCTCGGGGTCGACTGAGTACCTGGACCACCTGGACACCCGGCTGCCGGCGCTGCGTGCCGCGGCGCGGCCTGGTGGTGTCGGGCTGGCGGTCTGCGGCAGGTCCGCCTACACCCCGGCGGAGATCAGCGGGCGCCTCGGTGTCCCGGTGTGGGCGCAGCTGCCCGCCGACCGGTGGGGCGCGGGCGTCCTCGCCGGGCGGATGACGGGGCGGGCGTGGACACGTACCCGCCTCGCCCAAGCTTTGCGCGCCCTCGCCGCGTCCGTCGCGGCCGGCGGGCGGCCCGCCGGTGCGGCGCTGGGGGTCGTGCGGTGACCGCCCCGACCCTCAACGGCGGCACGACCGCGGCGCCGCCGGAGGTGGTGGCGCGGCTGCGGGCCCGGGTCAGCGACCGCCTGGCCGCGCACGGCGCGCAGCTTCCCGACGGCGAGCGCCATGCGGTGATCGCGGGATACATCGCCGAGGAACTCGTCGTCCACGCCCGCGAGGACATCTCCGCCGGCCGTGTCCCGCTCACTCCGCAGGCCGAGGCGGCCCTGGCGCGGGCGTTGCGGGACAGCTTCACCGGCCTGGGCGGCTTGCAGAGGTTGATTGACGACCCGCGGGTGGAGGATATCTTCGCCAACGGCTGCGACAACGTGTGGATCCGCACCACCGACGGGCAGGTGCAGCGAGTGCCGCCGGTCGCCGCCTCCGACGACGACCTGGTCGACCTGGTGCGGGTCGCGGCGGCGCGCAGCGGGCAGGAGGAGCGCCGCTTCGACCGCGGTTCGCCCGGCCTGTCTCTTCGGCTGCCCGGCGGGCAACGCCTGTTCGCCGTGATGGCGGTGGCGAAACGTCCCTCGCTGTCGATCCGCCGCAACACCCTGCACCGGGTGACCCTGGACGACCTGCTGCACCGCGGGGAGATCACGGTGGGGTTGCGGGAGCTCATCCGGGCGCTGGTGCGGGCGCGCAAGAACATCGTGATCTGCGGAGGCGTCGGCGTCGGCAAGACCACCATGCTGCGCGCCGCTGCCGGCGCGATCAGCCCGCACGAGCGGATCGTCACCGTCGAGGACGCCTACGAACTCGGCCTTGACGAGGACACCGAGGCGCACCCGAACACCACCGCCCTGCAGCAGCGGGAACCGAACCTCGAAGGCGTCGGCGGCATCGACATGTCCACGATGGTGCGCTGGGGCCTGCGGATGCGCCCGGACCGGGTCATCGTCGGGGAGACCCGCGGCGCTGAGGCCGTACCCATGCTCCTGGCCATGTCGCAGGGCAACGACGGCAGCATGTGCACCCTGCACGCCTCCTCCAGCAAGCAGGCGCTGACCCGGCTGGCCATGTACGTCATGCAGGCGCCGGAGAAGTTGACCTTCGACGCGGCGAACGTGCTCATCGGCCAGGCCGTCGACTTCGTCGTGCACCTGGACGTCGCCACCGACGGCACCCGGGTGGTGTCCTCCATCCGCCAGGTCCTGGAGACCGACGGCACCCAGGTCCCCTCCAACGAGATCTACCGCCCCGGCCCCGACCGGCGGGCCGTCCCCGCCGCGCCGATCCGCGCCGACACCCTCGACGAGCTCACCGCCGCCGGCCTCAACCCGAACCTCCTCGTCCGGGACCGGTGGTGAGCATGGACCTGCTGCCGATCCTGCTCGGCCTGGGCTGCGCCGCCGGCCTGATCCTCGTCGCCGACGGGCTACGCCGCCGCCCACCCGGCACCCCGACCACCCGGACACGGCAACGGTGGACGTCGGCCGACCGTACCCGGCTCCTCGCGGCCATCGTCGCTGGATTCGCCGCCGCGGCGGCGACCCGTTGGCCGGTCGCGGCGCTGCTGACCGCCGCCGCGGTGTGGGCGCTGCCCCGCGTCCTCGGACCCGACCGGGAGCACACCCGCGCGATCGCCCGGATCGAGGCGATCGCCACCTGGGCCGAGCTGCTGCGCGACACCCTGTCCTCGGCCGCCGGCCTGGAGCAGGCCATCACCGCCACCGCCCCTGTCACCCCCCAGCCCATCCGCCCCCAGGTGCAGGCCCTCGCGGGGGCGGTGCGCGGCGGAGCACGGCTGCCCGACGCGCTGCGCGCGTTCGCCGCCGACCTCGCCGACCCCACCGCTGACCTCGTCGTGCGCGCCCTGACTCAGGCCGCCGGCTACCACGGCGGGCAACTGTCCCAGTGCCTGACCAGCCTCGCCGCCACCGCCCGCGAGCTCGCCGGCATCCGGATGCGGGTGGCCACCAAACGGGCCGCGACCCGCACGGCCGCCCGGGTCATCACCGGCACGTCGGTGGCGATGGTCGCCGGGCTGATCCTGCTCAACCGCGGGTTCCTCGCCCCGTACCGCAGCGTCACCGGGCAGCTCGTGCTCCTTGTCGTCGGCGCGGTGTTCGCCGGCGGGTTCTGGTGGCTGGCCCGCGCCTCCCGCGTCCCGCAACCACCACGGGTGCTCTCGGCCGACCAGCCCGGGCAGGTGGCGTGATGGCCGCCTTCGTGGTGGCGTGCGGCGTCATCGCCGGGCTCGGCCTCGTCCTGGCCGGCACCGGCCTTCATCCGGCCCGGCCCAGCCTCGCCCAGGCCCTCGACGCCCTGCGCCGCACCCCGACTGCCCCGGAAGAACCAGTGGGGGCCAGGACCCGGCTGCTCGCCGCGCCCCTGCGCGCCCTCGGCCTGCCCCGGCAGCGGATGCGCGCCGACCTCGCCGTACTCGGACGGCCGACCGCCACCCACCTGGCCGACCAGGCCCTCGCGGTGATCGCCGGCCTGCTGCTGCCCCCGGTCGCGATGGCCGTCCTCGCCTCCGGCGGGGTCAGCTTCGCCGCCGGCATGCCGCTGTGGGCGTCGCTTGCTGGCGCGGCCGGCGGGTGGTGGCTCGCCGAGACCACCGTGCACGCCGAGGCGCAGCGGCGCCGCGACGAGCTGCGCTACGCCCTGTCCGCCGTGCTCGACCTCGTCGTCATCTCCCTCGCCGGCGGCGCCGGACTCGAACAAGCCCTCGACGACGCCTGCGCCGACACCCACGGCTGGGCCGCCGGACGCCTGAACCGTGCCGTGGCCACCGCCCGGTTGCTGCGCATCCCGCCCTGGCAGGCCCTCGGCCAGCTCGGCGAGGACACCGGCGTCGTCGAACTGCAGGAACTCGCCGCGACGATGAGCCTCGCCGGCACCGAAGGCGCCCGCATCCGCGACTCCCTCACCATCCGCGCCGCCACCCTGCGCGCCCACCAGGCCGCCGCCCTGGAGGCCCGGGCCAACTCCGCCACCGAACGCATGTCTATGCCGGTCATGCTCCTGGCCGCCGCCTACATGCTGTTCCTCCTCTACCCGGCTGTCACCGCCGTCGACAGCTTCTGACCCCGACACACCAGAAGGAGAAACGCCGTGCACCCCAGCAAGCTGATGGCCCTGCTGACCCTGGCACACCTCACCCTCACCGACCGGGGCCGCCGGCTGCGCGACTCCGGCGACCGGGGCAGCGAGACCACCGAGAAGGTCATGTGGATCGCCCTGCTCGTCACCCTCGTCCTGGCCGTCTACGCCATCTTCCAGGGCAAGATCATCACCAAGATCACCGGAATCAACCTCTAGCCATGCACCGAATGCGACGAGGCAGGCGACGCCGGCTCGGTGGTGACCGCGGGTCGGTCACCACCGAGGTGGTCCTCTACGCGCCCCTGCTGTTCCTGCTTGTCCTCGTCGGCGTGCAGTTCGCCCTGTGGGCCCTGGCCCAACTCGGCGTCCAGCACGCCGCGAACCACGCCCTGCAGACCACCAGGGTGTCCGGCGGCACCGCCGCCGGAGGCCGCGCCGACGCCGCAACCGTCCTCGACCAGGTCGCCGGGCAGGTCGTCGTCGACCCGCGCGTGTCGGTCACCCGCACCGCCGACACCGCCACCGTGGCCGTAGCCGGCCGGGTGCCCGCCGTCGTGCCGTTCCTGCGCCTGCAGGTCAGCACCCAGGCCAGCGCCCCGGTCGAGCGTTTCCGCCCCTCGACCCTGTCGCTGGCCCCCTCGCCGCCTGGAGTG
>NZ_LEKG01000376.1:0-1004 GCF_001029515.1 Micromonospora sp. RV43
GGACCGCGCTCGGGGGAGAGGCCGGCCGCCGGGACCGGGTCGTCAGCCGTGCCGGTCTCCGGGTCGCGGCCGTGGATGCCGCCGCCCGCCGCGTCGCGACCGTGGTATTCGCCGTCCGCCGATCCGCCGGCCCTGGGCCCCCGGCCCGCCGGGCCGCCGCCCGTAGAACCGCCACCGGCGTCGCCGGGCGGGCGGGACCGGGGCCGGGGTTCCTGGTCGAAGCCGCTGGCAGTGGTGCTGGTGCTGGTCGGTGTGTTCGCCACCGGGGCGGGGCTCGGGCGCACGGCGGGGCCGTTCGACTTCGCCGACGCGTCCACCGGGTCGAGCCGGTCGAACGGGTCGGGCGCGGTGGCCCCGGCGAGTGCCGCCGCCCCGGTCCGGAAGCCGGCGAGCCGGCCGGTACGCCTGGCGGTGCCGGCCATCAAGGTCAACGCGCCGGTCACCCCGGTCGGGCAGGCGAAGGACGGCTCGGTGGACGTACCGCCGCTGACCGAGCACGACCAGACCGGCTGGTACGACAGGGGAGCGGTGCCCGGCGACCCGGGCCGGGCGATCATCGTGGGTCACGTCGACACCAAGAGCGGGCCGGCCGTCTTCTACCGGCTGCGCTCGCTCAAGCCCGGCGCCCGGATCCAGGTGACGCGCGCCGACCGCAGCGTGGTGACCTTCAAGGTGGACAGCGTCGAGTACTTCGACAAGGCGAACCTGCCCGCCGCCCGGGTCTACGGCGACTCGGGGCCGGCCGAGCTGCGCCTGATCACGTGCGGCGGCGAGTGGGTCGGCGGCCGTACCGGCTACCAGGACAACGTGATCGTCTTCGCGTCCCTGGCGAGCTGACCGCTGCCCGACGCTCTCGCTCCCGCCCTCACTCCGACGATCATGAGGTTGGCGGCGACAAATCGGACCGCGAACGCCGTCAACTTCATGATCGACGGGGAAGGCCGGGAGCCGGGAGGGCCCGAGGGCCGGGACGGGGGAGGGCGGGTCAGGGTTTGGCGGGGACC
>NZ_LEKG01000079.1:0-32362 GCF_001029515.1 Micromonospora sp. RV43
CGCCCACTGGGCATCGGTCAGGTCGGAGGGGTAGCCACGGCGTGCAGACACCGCGCCACCCTGCCCGTCTCGCCGGTGGAAGTCATGCCACCACGCCGTCCACAACAGACCTTCTCAAACACGCTCTTAGCTGATGTGGGCGCGGTGCTTCAGGAAGAGGTCATGCCGATCGTGATCCTCCTGACCGACGAAGGCCTTGAAGTTGCCCAATCGGTAAACAGTCTTCGCGCCTGAGTTTTCGATTTTAACCTCGAAATCCCGGCTTAGAAGACTGATGCGACGCTCAAGCTCGGCTGGGTCCGCCAAGCCGGCCAGTTTCATCAGGCGTTCCTGTGAGATGAAGTCGTCGGACGAGCGCAGCGCCTTGTAAATGGGGTCGTGTTCCGTGCTCTCTAGTTTGCGGGCCGTGCCTTCGCGTCGGAAGGCCCGCATAATCGCGTCTCCCACGGCATGTGCCACCGGAGGGGGGAACGCGTTGCCGATCTGACGATACCGGGAGGTCTTGCGTCCAGTGAACTCCCACGGGTAGCCGTCAGACCAGCCTTGGATCCGGGCAACCATTTCGCAAGTTAGCTTTGGCCCGATCTGGAATCGGTCATCGGGAGATGGCGGGGCGTCAGCGAGGCCGAGCGCGTCGACACCCATCTCCGCCCAAGCCCGTTTGGCTCGCGTCGGCCCCAAGTCTGCACCGCCATGCTTCTTCGAGCCGCCGACGATGGTCGGTGCAATCTTGTTCGCCTTACCGGCCCAGGCGTCGGCTCCACCCCAGCCATTAGCCCCCATGAGATCGACCAGAGATCTACCGACGGTCGGTGGAGCTCCGACTGGCTCTGGCCATTTGAAGAACGGGGCATCGTCGGGCTTCAGGGCTACAAGGATGAACCGTGGCCGCAGCTGAGGAACACCAAAATCCGAGGCCTGCAGTAGCCGCCACTCGGCGATGTAGCCGAACTGTGCGAGGCGGTCCAGGACGTGCTGCCGGTACCCGGCGAAGCGAGGCATGCTGAGGCCACGCACGTTCTCCAGCAGCAGCGCCCGCGGTTGGACAACGGCGGCCTGCTCAACGGCCCATGCGAAGAGGTCTCGCTCGTCGTTCGCGCCGAGCTGCTTGCCTGCGATCGAGAACGGCGGGCAAGGGACGCCGCCCGCGAGGAGCGCGACCTCACCCCGGTAATCAGCGGGCCGCCATACGGCTGGGTCCGCGACGTCTCCCTCGGCGATCTTCCAGGTTGATCGATTCGCTCGCAGGGTATTGCACGCGTTGCTGTCAAGCTCCACGGCGAGGGCATGATCGAACCCTGCCATCTCAAGGCCGAGGGCCTGTCCTCCTGCGCCCGCGCAGATCTCGACCACGGGAAACGTGCTCATGATGGTCCTCCCTGTCCGCCGCGCGGCGTCATGCGGGTATCTTGCCTTACGCGCCGCGCTGAGCTTCGGATGGTGTGATGGTTGGAAACGTTTCGGACGGTGACCGGGGCCCCCATCCCCAGCCAGCCTCCCCTGAACAGCAGAGGCAGCCGGAAGCGCTGAACGAGGGGCGCTCGCGTAACATGCGGGCAAACCGGCGGGCTAACACCAAGCCGGAGGTCGCCCTCCGCAGCCACCTCCACCGGCTGGGCTACCGCTATCGGAAGGATCACCGGCTAGACCTCCCCGGAGGCGTTCGTGTCCGGCCCGACATCGTGTTCACGAAGCGCAAGGTCGCTGTCTTTGTCGATGGCTGCTTTTGGCACGTATGTCCACAACACGGGCGGGAGCCCACGCGGAACGAGTGGTACTGGAGCCCCAAGCTGCGGCGGAACGTCGAACGGGATCGCATGGCGGACCACGCCCTCGCTGGTGCGGGCTGGCGGGTAGTGCGCATCTGGGAGCACGAGGCGCTGGATGATGCCGTTGAGCGCGTGCGATTCGTCGTCGAACACGCGTTCGATGTTAAGGAAGCGCCCTGACGTTTCTGTGCGCCGCAACCAGGGGGCCAGCGAGGACGGCAGCAGGCGGAGAGCCCTGGCCGGACGCGCGATGCGGGCGGCTCGCCGAGGCTGTGGATCAGGGTTTGGGACGGAGCTCTTCGTGCGTGTTCGCCATCAAGGCCGTGGCCAGCGTAAACGCCGCTCACGGCCTTGATCGCTCCGGCATGCCTGCCATTGCTGCTGACCCTTTGGCGGGGGCATCGGTTCCTGATCGGCAGACTATCGCCGGGCCCTGAGCAAGAGCATGCTTACTGCGCGATCGCTGTCGCCTCCAACTCCACCAGCACGTCGGGCTCGAAGAGGTGATCGACGCCGATCAGCGACGCCGGCGGAAGCGGCTGCGGGAGCCCGAGCTCCTCGGCGACCGACTCGACCCCGGCCATGAACGGCCCGATCTTCTCGGGCGTCCAGTCGGTGACGTAGAAGGTCAGCCGGACCACGTCCTCGAACGACGAGTCTGCGCCGGCGAGGGCGCGGCCGGTGTTGCGCAGTACCTGCGCGACCTGACCGGCCAGGTCTCCGGTGGCGACGGGTGAGCCGTCGTCCAGTCGTGCGACCTGGCCGCTGACGTGGATGTGGCGCGACCCGGTGGCGACTGCCACGTGGTGGTACGGCGTGTGCGGCTGAAGACCGGCAGGGCTGAGACGGGTGACTGACATGTGGGCTCCTCCACTGGGCAACTGAGGTTTACCATTGATACCTAGTTGACGGGGGACACTTCAAGGAGACCTGGTTTCATGAGCGATACCGCCACCCCCGGTGCCGCCGAGCTGCGCATCGACGCACCGCACCGCGAGCTGCTCGATCAGGTGCTGGACAAGTGGTCGCTGAGCGTCCTGAACGAGCTGTGCGAGCGTCCGTGCCGCTTCAACGAGTTGCGCCGCGCGATCCCGGCGGTGACGCAGAAGTCTCTGACGGCGACCCTGCGACGACTGGAACGCAACGGCATCGTGGAACGGCACGTCGTGGCGACGCGCCCGGTCGCTGTCGAGTATCGGATCACCCCGCTGGGCAAGACGCTGCGTGCGCCGGTCGACGTGCTGCTCGAATGGGCCGACGCCCACATGGCGCAGATCGAGCACGCCCGACGGGCGTTCGACGACGAGTTGGAGTGACCACCGGGGCGGCACCGCACGGTCCGCCCCGGCGTCGCGTGTCACTCGCAGACAGTGCCGTCGTTGTCCCGGTCGATGTACCAGTAGTACTCGGGATCCTTGCCCTGCCTGTACGGGCCGTACCCGTTCGCGTTCGCCTCCTTGCAGGTGCCGAAGCGCGGGTCGTTGCCGCCGCCCGAACTGCCGCCGCCGGTGCTTCCGCCGCCGGAGTCGCCGTTGCCGCCACCCGGCTCACAGGCCTCGCCGTCGAGGTCGCGATCCAGTCCGGTCCGGTACCCCGGCTGGCCGCGCAGCAGCGGCGCCTTGCCGGCTGCGCGTACGGCATCGCAGTTCTTGTAGTAGACGGCGGGCTTCGTGGTCTTGCGCGGGGTCGGCTTCGACGCGGGCTTCGCGGTGGTCGGCGCGGCCGTGGTGGGTGACGGCGACGGCTCGGGCGACACGGTGCTGACCTCGGGCGCGGGGACCGTGGTGGTGGGCGCCGCCACGGTCGGCACCTCCTGGGCGACAGCCTTCTCCGGTGCCTTGTCCGGTTCGGTGGCGGGGCCGGCGGCGATGCCGATGCCGAGCAGCCCGCCGCAGCAGGTGAGGACCGCGACGCCGCTGACGAGGAGCAGCTTGATCGCCGCGGGCTGGCGGCTCCACCACGACGGCCGTGGCGGTGGCGCGAACGGCATGCCGGGCTGATGGGGCGGTGGAGGCGGCGGGCCCTGCCCGTGCCACGGGTTCGGGGGAGGGATTTCGGTCACAGCGGGCAGTGTGGAGCGATGTGTCCGCACGGGAGTGTCGCTGAGCCGACAGACCAGCCCTTACCGGCGCGATAAGCGACGAAGTGGTGGGCAGCTGCCGGAATACCGGCATCGATGCGGCGGATGATCGGACTCGGCCCCTCGCCGAACGGCCGACGGCGAGGGGCGCAGTGGATCAGGCGTACGGCCGGGCCGTGAGCCGTCCCGCCGCCGCCAGCCGCTCGACGACGGCCCGGTGGGGAACCGCGTGACTCGTACGACCGCCCACACCGGTGGTGGTAACGGCGGTGAACAGCGAGTTGAGCAGCGCCTCCTCCACCGCGTCCAGCACGGCGGCGAAGACCGGATCGATCGCGCCGTCCGGGATCGGCGGCTGGTCCGACGTGGTGAACGCGATCGCGTAGTCGCCGCTCGTGGTGCTGAAGGACGCACCCACCCGGGCCATCGCGAACACCGCCCGGCGGGCGAGCCGCCGGAGCTGGCGCGCGTCCAGCGGTACGTCGGTCGCCACCACGATCATGCACGAGTTGCCCGGTGGTTCGGTCCGGTCGGCGGCCGGGACCAGCTCGTCGACCGGTAGCGGCACGCCGAGTGCGGTGAGGACGCCGCCGAAGTTGGACTGGACCAGCGCGCCGACCGTCCGCGTGCCGCCGTCGGTCCGGATCGTGCGGGACGAGGTGCCGATGCCTGCCTTGTAGCCCAGGGCGGTGGTGCCCGCGCCGGCCCCGACACAGCCCTCGGCGGGAAGCCCGTCGGTCGCCCCCGCGACGGCCGCCAGGACGTGTTCCTCGGTGATCGGGCGGCGGCGGATGTCCGACAGGTGCCCGTCGTTGGTCTCACCGACCAGCGGGTTGAACGACAGCCCGTCCGGCCGGCGCTCCATCAGGTGCCCGAGCAGCGCGTCCGCCGCCCGGAACACCGACAGCGTGGCGGTCAGCACGACCGGAGACTCCAGTACGCCGAGCTCGTCCACCTGGGTCGAGCCGACGAGCTTTCCGTGGCCGTTGCCGGTGTACACCGCCGCGGGCAGCATCCACCGTCCGGGGCCGAGCCCGCTCGGCACGATCGCTGTCACGCCGGTGTGCAGGTCGGCGCCGTCGTCGACGGTGGTGTGACCCACCAGGACGCCGGGGACATCGGTGATCGCGTTGTGCGGCCCGGTGGGCAGCGACCCGACGACGATCCCCAGGTCGCGGGCGCGCCGGCCAGGCCGGCTCAGGAGGCCGCCGCCCGGATCGCCTGCACGATGCCGGTCGGGGAGTAGTCGTCGGGGACGCCCTCGACCAGGATGATGTCGCCCTCGATGTGCCGCGAGCGCAGCGGCGCGATCTCCTGGTAGGCGGGCGAGTCCCACCACGCCCGCGCCTCTGCGATGCCCGGGAAGCCGAGCATCACGACGGCTCCGGGCCAGTTGCCCTCCTTCACCTCGTGCGGCGTGGCGTGCACGAGGAAGCGGCCGCCGTGCGGGGCGAGGGTGCCGGGGAGCCGCTCGATGTATTCGGCGATGTCCGGGTGAGGGGCGGCGTCCTGGAGGTGAGCGATGGCGTACGCGGGCATGGTGTCCTTCCGGCCGTCGAACTCCGAACGCCGATCCTGACACAGCGGTCAGCACGCTTTCTCGCCCATTTCGGTGAACTCGTCGAGCGGGACCGTTCGCAGCACCTCCCCGCTGTCGTCGAAGTCGGTGACCAGGACCGAACCCGGCCGCAGCTCGG
Organism: Micromonospora sp. RV43; assembly: GCF_001029515.1. Classification (NCBI taxonomy): domain Bacteria; kingdom Bacillati; phylum Actinomycetota; class Actinomycetes; order Micromonosporales; family Micromonosporaceae; genus Micromonospora; species Micromonospora sp. RV43. Next base: position 5,547 of record NZ_LEKG01000079.1, read on the forward strand.
CCAGTTCGGCGATCCGGAAGTCCACGCCCTCGGTGCGGAAGCTGTTGTCGTGGGTGGCGCCGGAGACCCGGAACGCCGCCTGCCCGTCGGCCACCGGCCCGGGCGGGAAACCCTCAAGGGGTACGAGGGCAGGCGCTGCGGCGTCGCGAGGCACGTCGTACTTCCGCCTCGGCCAGTACGGCCGCTCCGGTGTGGGCGCACCGGGCGAGGCGGACTCCGCCACGGAGGTGAGCACCACGAGGTCGGGCGGCCGGTCCGCGCACCAGGCGAGCGCCGCGTGCGGCCGGCCGTGGGCGTCCACTGTGAGGCCGGTGACGCCCTTCACCTCCGGCGTACAGGAGGTCAGTCCGGCCAGCACGATCAGGGCGGCGGCCGGTGCCGCGACGGCCCGGCGTGTCCTCGTACCCCTTCGTGCGGCCATGCTCCGACGGTGACAGTGCCGTGTCACCCCGCGATCCGCGTTCGGTTGCGGCCTGGTGACGATGGTGCGCGCTCAGGCCCCGGAAGCCACGGCCGCGACGGCGGCGTGCGGGCGGTGGGCGTCGTCCAGGCGCGTCAGACGCTCGACCTCCGCGAACCCCGCCTGCCGCAGCCGCGCGGAGAACTCGTCCACCGGCCAGCGGTACGCGGTGGCGACCTTGTGCTCGAAGGCACCCACCTCGTCACCGACGAAGATGCCGGCCACGAGCGGTCCACCCGGCACGATCGCGCGGCGGAACTCCGCCAGCACGCCGTCGAGGTCCGGTGGCGGGAGGTGGATCAGTGAGTACCAGGCGAGGATGCCGGCGACGGAGTGGTCGGGGACGGCGAGGTCGTCCAGTGACCCGAGCCGGTATGCGCAGTCCGGATGCGTCGCCCGCGCGTGCGCGACGAACTCGGGAACCATGTCGATCCCGGTGGCGTCGACGCCCAGCGAACGGAGGTGGTCGGTGAGGTGGCCCGGTCCGCATCCGAGGTCGAGCACCGGGCCGGTCCGGACGGTCAGGTGGCGGCCGATGAGGGCGAGGTCGTCCGCGTGGACGTGGCCGGTGGTGCCGAACAGTTCGATGTAGAGCGGCGCGATCGCGCCGTACGCCTGCCGTACCCGTGTGTTGTCCACCCATCGACCATAGCGGCCGGGGCGCCTTGGCCGCATTTACCGGATGAATGAGATGAATGAATGGAAAAGTCGTCGCAAAGCCGCCGCCCGGTGAGGAATCGATAGCTTTCCGTCACTGAAGTTTCTATCCTTGAAGAATCCGATCGCCAGCAGCGGAAGGGGCGGCATGCCGCGCCGTTCGAGCCTCAGCTATCGAGATGCGTTACGACTGCTGGCCCCGGGCAGCGCGCGCATCACCGAGACCGACAAGGTCGTCAGCGCGGGGATCCTGGGCGCTGGGGCCCTCTCCCACGGTACGGCGCTCGCGCTGCTCGGCCCGAAGAACGCGCTCATGCAGCTCGTCCGGGACGCCACCGGAAACCAGGCCGGGCGCATCCGGGCAACCGGCGGTAAATCGTATTACGAGCTGCTGGAGGCCAGCCATACCGTGCTGGCCCTCTCCGCGTTCTTCGACGGTTTCCGCGACGAGGTCGGGCCGGGTTTCGACAGGCTGGAACTGACCGACGAGGAGAAGGTCGGCATGGTGCCGGCCGAGCGGCGGCACCACACGCTTCCGCAGGAGATCGACGGCGGCTACTTCCCGCTGCCCTCCTCCGTGCACGGCATGGACGACACCCGGCGGGACGTCGAGGCCGCGTACGTCAAGCTCTACGACGCCACCATCGCCTTCTGCGAGGGTCTCGCCGCCTGGCCGTCGGTGCGGCGCGGGCTCGACCTCACGTCGATGCGCTCCCGCGTGGTGGGCCGGGCCATGTGGCACTACGAGGACCGCTTCGACCGGCTCGCCGCGGACCTCCCCGAGTTCGGGTTCCGGATGATCCGGCAGGCGATCGAGCACAACCTGATCGACAACCGGAAGCTCACCACCGAGGTCTCGGCCCGGCTGGACGCGCTGGCGCAGCTCTACCGCAACCTGGACGAGCTGTCCGGTCCGGTGGCCGCCGACCGGCCCGACCTGCTCCGCGAGTCGCTCGACCGGCTCACCGGGTCGCTGGCGGCGGTGTTCCGGCAGCCGCTGCTGCGGATCAAGGACGTCGACTTCCACCTGCGGCTGCCGAACGTGGACAGCGGGTTCATCAGCCCCGACTTCCGGGCCGCCGAGTACGGCAAGCACACGTCACCGGAGCGGGAGCACTGGTGGGAGGACCAGCCGCGCCGGGGTGACCTCGTCGGGTTCCTCTCCGAGTATCTGACCGACCCGGCGAGCCTGCACCGTCCGCTGTTGCTCCTCGGCCAGCCGGGCGCCGGCAAGACGCTGCTGACCCGGGTGATCGCGGCCCGGCTGCCGGCGAGCCGGTTCACCGCGATAGTGGTGCCGCTGCGCCGGATGTCCGGGGACACGTCGCCGACCGAGCAGATCGAGGCCGCGATCGAGCAGGTGATGGACGAGCGCATCCGCTGGGCGGACCTGCGCCGGGCCACCCAGCACACCACCGTCGTGGTGATCTTCGACGGGTTCGACGAACTCGTCCAGGTCACCGGCACGGCCCACTCCCAGTACATCGACCGGGTGGCCGAGTTCCAGGAGACCCAGTGGGATCTGGGCTACTCGGTCATCCCGATCATCACGTCGCGGATCCTGGTGATGGACCGCGCCAGCGTGCCGCAGGGCACAGTGCTGGTCCGGCTGGAGGATCTGACCGACGCCCAGGTGACGGCCTGGCTGACCGCCGTGAACGCGGCGAACGAGGACCGGCCCGGCTACCGCCGGCTGTCCGCCCGGGAGCTGCTGTCCCACGGCGAGCTGGCCCGTCAGCCGTTGCTGCTCACGCTGCTGGCGATCTACTACAACGAGCACTGGGCCGACCGCCGTCCCGGCGCCGCCATCTCCCGGTCCGACCTGTTCACCGGCCTGCTCACCGCGTTCATCAGGCGGCAGGTGAGCGAGAAGGCGCCGACCGCCCTCGCGAACCACGAGCGGGAGGCCCGCGAACACCAGCTCCGGCGCGACCTGGCGATCACCGCGTTCGCCATGTTCAACCGCAACCGGGAACTGGTGAACCGGGCCGCGCTCCGTCTCGACCTGGACTGCTTCGGCTCCGGGCCCGGAGACGGCTCGCGCTTCGAACTCGGCGACGTGCTCGGCCCGGAACAACTGGTCACCGCCGCGTTCTTCGTGGTGTACGGCCCGGACGACGTGCAGGGCGAGGACGCCCGGCGCACGTACGAGTTCCTGCACACCACGATCGGCGACTTCCTGATCGCCGAGTACGTCATCGGGGCGCTGCGGAGCCTGGCCGTGCTGCGCCGGCACACCCGCAGCCCGGCCGGCTTCGGCTACCAGCTGGACACCGGCCAGTTCCGGGCGCTGCTCTCCCACCAGCCGCTGGTGAAGCGCGAGGCGGTGGTGGGCTTCGCCCGGGAGCTCGCCTCCCGCCATCCGGAGGAGCTGGACGGGATCGTGGAGACCATCGCCGGCCTGCTGGCCGAGGCCCGGCAGCGGACCAACCTGGCCGGCGTGGACGGCTACCGGCCCGCGCCGTACGACCCGGTGCGGCTGCTCGCCGCGTACACCGCGAACCTGGTCGCGCTCGCCGCGCTGGTGTCGCCGGACGGCGTACGCCACACCGACCTGATGGACGAGGCGACCTGGGTGTCGACAGTCCGGCTGTGGCGGGCGGGACTGGACGAGAAGGGCCAGCTCGCGATGATCAGCTGGCTCGGCCGGGACGCCGACGGCCGGATCATCGCCGAGCGGCGGCGCGAAGGCCGGGGCGAGACGGTGAACGTGGCGGCCGAGGAGGCGCGGCTGCTCGGCGACATCACCACCTACGGCCAGTTGCGGGCGGGCGCGCGGACGTGGCGCGGCCAGCAGCCGGACAGCTTCGAGGCCGGCCGGTTCCACGCCGACCTGGTGTCGCTGGCCACCCGCCGCTGGCCGGTGCCGTCCCTGCACCAGCTCATCCTGTACGACGAGCGCAGCTACCGGCGCCTGTGGGCGCGCGCCGTCGAGTCACCGGAGGCGGTGTCCAGCACGAGCGCCACTGTCCTGCTGGAATGCCTCGCCGAGGACGGCGCGCAGTTGCCCCGCGAGGTGGTGTGCGGGCTGACCCGGGTGGCGTTGAGCCGGCTGCCCGACTCGCCGACCGCGCCGCCCGAACTGATCATCTCGTGCCCGTACCTGATCGACGAGTTCCCGGAGCTGGTCGACTCGCTCGGCACGACCGACGACCACGCGGTGCTGCACGCGCTCATCCTGCGGCACGGGCTCCACCGGCTGCCGCAGCGGTACGTGCCCCGGGTCCGCCGGGTGCTCGCCGACATCGAGGACCGGCTCGCGGAGCTGCCGCTGGAGGACGGCGTGGTGTCGGCCGAGATGGCCGAGCAGTTCGCCGCCGCCCGGGTCGACAACCGCACCGCGCTGTGGCTGCTGATGGCGTTGAGCGAGTACGCCGAACTGGCCTGGCCGAAGATCCCGCCGAAGACGATGCACGCCCTGCTCGCGCACCGGCTGCCGGACGAGTTCCTCGACGAGGCGAGCCTGTGCCGGCTGCTCCTGGACTACCTGCGGGCCTACGACCGGGTGCCGGCCGAGGTCTCGCTGGCATCAGCCCTCGACACGCTGCGCGTCCTCGCAGCATCCGACCAGTCCGATCACACCGGGCGGACCGGCCAGATCCCGGCCGCCGGGGCGGTCTGACCACGCCACCCGTACCGCCACCACCCGTCCGGAGGCCCCGATTGGCACACTCGCCCAGGCACCGAGAGCACATCGTCCGGACGGGAAGGAGGAACCTGGCGGTCGACATCGCCGGGGCGGAACGCGGCTGGCCCGTGTTCCTGATGCACGGCACACCCGGCAGCCGCAACGGCCCACGACCACGGTCCATCGTGCTGCACCGGCTCGGCGTACGGCTGATCTCGTACGACCGGCCGGGTTACGGCGGCTCCAGCCGGCTGCCCGGCCGCCGCGTCGCGGACGCCGCGGCGGACGTCGCGGCCATCGCCGACGACCTGGGCCTGGACGGCTTCTCGGTGGTGGGGCGCTCCGGCGGCGGCCCGCACGCCCTGGCCTGCGCCGCGCTGCTGCCGGACCGGGTACGGCGGACCGCCGTCCTGGTCGGTCTCGCCCCGGCCGGCGCGGCCGGGCTGGACTGGTTCGGCGGCATGACCGACGCCAACGTCCGGGACTACGGCGCCGCCGAGCACGACGTGCCGGTGCTCGCCGAGCAGTTGCGGCTGCGGGCCGAGCGGACCATGGACGACCCGGGCTCGCTGCTGGCGCTGCTGGTCGAGCAGATGACCGAGGCCGACCGCCGGGTGGTGGCCGGCGTGCCGATCCGCCGGCAGCTCACCGACGCCTACGCCGAGGCGCTGCGCCAGGGGCCGCACGGCTGGATCGACGACGTGCTGGCGTTACGCGCCGACTGGGGGATCACGCTGGCGGACATCCGGATGCCGGTCCGGCTGTGGCACGGCGCCGACGACAACTTCGCCCCGGCCAGCCACACCCGCTGGCTGGCCGAGCAGATCCCCGGCGCGCAGTTGCACGTGCAGCCGCGCAGCGCGCACTTCGGCGCGGTGGAGGTGCTGCCGGAGATCCTCGCGTGGCTGGCCGACCCGGTGGAGCGGACCGCTGTCAGATCGGATGCGGGTCGATGATGCGCCGCTGCAACCGGCTCTCCCGGACGGCCTCGACCGCCGGGTGGTTCTCGCCCAGCCGGTAGGTCAGCTCGCGGGTGACCGCCTCCAGTTCCGCCCGCCGGCCGCTCTCCACCCGCTCCTGCATCACCACCAGGTTCGCCCGGCAGCGCAACGTGTTCGTGTGGTCGCGGCCGAGGGTCCGGACCAGGCCGTCGTGGGCGCGCCGCAGCAGGCTCAGCGCCTCCAGGTCCGCCGCCTCCCGGCCTTCCGGCGGGTCGGGCTGTTCGGCGATGCAGATGCCCTGGTTCATCCAGCCGGAGAGCGGGTACGGGTGCCCGCTGCCCAGCACGCCGGCGAGCGCGTCGGCGGACCGGCCGGCGAGCTGCCGCGCCTCGGCGAAGTCTCCGGCGCGGCGGGCCACCATGGCGAGGTTGACCATGCAGACCAGGGTCAGCGGGTGCGCCGGGCCGAGGTTGCGCTGGTAGATGCGGTGCACCTCGGTGAGTTCCCGGCTGGCGCGCTGGAACAGGTCGACCGTGAGCAGGTTGATCGACAGGCTCAGCCGGCAGGTCAGCGTCTCCGGGTTGTCCGGCCCGAACCGCTCGTTCAGCAGCTCGTACGCGGCTTCGAGGAGCTTGCCCGCCTCGACCGCGTGCCCGGCCGCGCGCAGCGACACCGCCAGGTTCGTCTGCGTCCGCAGGGTGATGAGGTGTTCGGGCCCGGCCGTGTGCAGCAGATCTCGGTGGACGCTGCGCAGGCGGGTGACCGACTGCTCGAAGTCGCCCGCGTCGCGCATGTCGATGCCGACGTACGCGGAGGAGGCGAGCGTGTCCGGGTGGTTCTCCCCGAGGATCGCGCGGCGCCCGGCCAGCACCATCTCGTCGTTCTTGCGGGCCTCCCGGAAGTCGCCCATCAGGCGCTGGGTGCTGGCGAGGTTGTTGAGCGCGGCGAGGGTACGCGGGTGCTCCTCGGTGAAGTTCCGCTTCCACGCGTTGAACGTGATCTCGTCCAGGCGCAGCGCCTCGTTGTACATGCCCATGCCGCGCAGGTCGCGGGCGAGCCCGCCGGCGGTCATCAGCGTGTGCGGGTGGTCCTCGCCGAGCAGGTCCCGCTGGGCGGCGAGCACCTCCTCGTCCAGCGCCCGCGACTCGGTGAACTGCCCGAGGAAGGCGAGGATGTTGGCGAGGTTGAACTGGAGGTGCAGCAACTGCCGGCGCAGGTCGTCGCGCGCCCGCGCGTCGTCCTCCTCAGCGAGCATCTGCTCCCAGGTCTGCGCGACCTCCTGCCCGAGCCGCCGGCCGGTCTCCAGGTCGCCGCGCAACTGGAGGTAGCGGACCCGGTCGATCATCAGCGCCCGCACCTCCACCTTGCGGCTCAGCGGCGCCTTCGACGCCTCCAGGTGCGGCCAGATGACCCGGAACCGGGGCCAGCCGTCGGGGTCGTCGACCTCGCCCTCGGGCCGGGCCGCGGCGAGCACGAGGTGGACCTGCTGGCGCGCCTCGTCGAGTTGCGCCTCCGTCATCCGGGACCGGACGGCGTGCTGGAGCAGGCGGTGCATGAGCACCAGGCCGCCCCGGCCCCGCTCGCCGCCGGACGGGTTCTCGGCCCGCAGGTCGACGCGGACCAGCGCGAGCCGGTTGGCCTGCTGCACCAGTTGCTGGCGGACCAGCCGCTCCTTCGCCTGCGGGTGGAACGGCACCAGCGCCTCGGCGAACTCGTCGCTGTAGACCAGGTCGGCGGAGATCTCGGGCGCGAACACCGAGCAGAGTTGCAGCACCCGGTAGGCGGCCGGGTTGCGGGTCCGCAGGTGGTTGAGCGACAGCTCCCAGGTGGCCTCCACGGAGACGTTGCTGTTCGGCTCCATCACCGCGCCCGGTCCGAACCTGGCGATCTCGTTGAGGTAGCTGTCGACCGAGTGGCCGGTGTCGGCGAGCCAGGCCGCGGCGGCGGTGACAGCGATCGGCAGGTCGCCGAGCAGGGCGGCGATCCGGTCGGCCTGGTCGACGCGCATGGTCGGCACCCGCTCGGTGAGGTGCTGGATGCTCTCCGCGCGCTTGAACACGTCGACCTGAACGGTGGTGGCCCGCTCGACCCACTGCAGGTTCCGGGACGTGATCAGGACGTGGCCCTTGCCGTCCGGCACGTACGGCAGGACGCCCTCGACCTCGTCCGCGTTGTCCATGATCAGCAGCCAGCGGAGGTCGGTGCGGCGCAGCGCCTGGAGCACCAGCCGGGCGTTCTCCCGGTTCGAGTCCGACGACGGTACGCCCAGGTAGGGCGCCAGGTCACCGATGGCCGACTCGATGAACGGCACCTGGTCGGCGTCGATCCACCACACCATGTCGTACGCGGCACGGTAGCGGTGGGCGTACTCCAGCGCGAGCTGGCTCTTGCCGATGCCGCCCATGCCCTGCAACGCCACCGGCCCGGTGCCGGAGAGCACCACCTTCGGGCTGCTGCGCAGCAGCGTCCGCAGCTCGCGCAGGTCCGCCTCCCGGCCGGTGAAGCGCTTGTTGCGGCCCGGCACCTCGAACACCGTGTTGTCCCGGCCGGGGAACCGGGGACCGGTCGGCAGTTCCAGGTCGGCCGGCACGCCCTCGCGGCCGACCAGGCGCAGGATCCGCGCGGCGGCGGTCCGCGCCTCCAGCCCGGCGACCGAGACGGTGTGCGCCGCGGGCACGTTCGCCAGGCGCCGCACGTCGGCCACGTAGACGACGAGCGGCGCCTGGTCGGGCGAGCGGTCCGGCGCGGCGAGCACCGCCTCCTCGGTGGCGTTCGCCTCGGAGACGATGATCAGCTCCCGGGCGGTCCGGGGCGTCTCGTCCTCGGCGAACCACGGGTCGGTCACCCGGACGTCGGCCGAGACCAGCAGGTGACCGATCCACTCCGCCCACACCCGGTCGTACGGGGCGTGCCGGAGCAGGATCTCGTTCTCCACCGAGTTGGAGGTGCGGGTGAACCGGGCGTTGACCCGTTCGCGTACCGCGCTGCTCATCGGCGGCAGCGACTCCACCTCGCCCCGGGTGATCTCCCGGGCCAGCACCTCGTACGCGGACAGCAGCGACCCGTTGACGCCGGGCTGGTCGGCGAACGTGGCGAGCAGTTCCTCGTACGCGTAGAACGCCTGGTAGGGCACCTGCATCCGGGCCCAGTACCGGTCCCGGTCGGCCTCGCTCATCCCGCTCGGCAGACCGCTGAAGCGCTGCCGCGCCACCGCCCGCCCGGTGTCCGCCTTGACCTTCTCCGCCGGGTCGATCCGCATCGGCACGGGCAGCACCCGGATCCGCCGCGACCCGTAGCGGTGCTCGACCAGCCGCGCCACCTTGGCCGCGCCGGTGATGCCCTGCTCGCTGAGGGTGAAGCAGGTGACCAGCACGTCCGGCAGCTGGATGGTGCAGATGTCGGCCACGTCGGAGAAACCGGTGCGGCTGTCGATCAGCACGTAGTCGTAGTTGCGCTTCATGTCGGCGCGCAGCGCGTCGAAGAAGTAGCCGCCGCCCTGCCGCTCGTAGAACTCGTCCCAGTTCATCCCGGCGAGCGCGCCGGCGTAGTCGTTGTTCTGCTGGCCCGCGCCGAGGAAGTCCAGCGTCCCGTCACCGGGGAAGTTGGACCAGTTCAGCGAGAACGAGTACTTGTGCACGCGGGCGTACTGCTCGTGCCAGCGGTCGTCGCCCTTGTCCTGCTTGGTGGTGGTCGCCCACTCGTACTCCCGGATCAGGTCGATCACCCCGCCGGTGCTCTCCAGGGCGTCCCGGTCGATGAACGGCGCGAAGAAGCGCGACAGGCCGGGGGACTCCAGGTCCCAGTCGACTGCGAGCACCCGCTTGCCGTTGGCGGCGAGGATCCAGGCGACGTTCGCCAGCGCCATCGTCCGGCCGGTGCCGCCCTTGTAGGAGTAGAAGGTGACGACCTGTCCCTCGCGTCGGGTCATGTGTCCACTCCCTCGTCGGGCGGCGGGTTCTCCCAGAGCCGGGGTTTGCTGATCGGCCGTCCCGGCGGCGGGTAGGCCGGTCTCGCCTCCAGGTAGCGGCGGCGCATCCGGTCGACCAGGCCGTGGATCCCGGCCCGCCAGTCGTCGTAAGTGGTGATCGCCAGTGGGCGTGCCGCGGCCGGGAAGATCTCGACGGCCCGGTCGAGCAGCACCGCCGCGTGGGAGCGGCGACCGGGTGCCGAGTCCTCGATGATCACCACGACGCCCACCCAGCGGTGCAGCGAGGCGACGGCCGCGCGGACGGCCTCCGCACCGTCCGGCGTCTCGACCACCCGAGGATCGATCATGAGTACGCCCGGGCAGCCCCGGAACAGCCCGGCGTCCGGTACGAAGTCGCGGACGTCGATCGGCATCCGCAGCCGCTGCACCGCGTCGGTCACGTCGTCGACCACCGGCGGCCGGTCGCGGAACGGGCGCCACCGGCCGGCGTGCGTGTCGGACCGCCCGTTGAGCCGTCCCGGGTCGGCCGGTTCCTCGGGCGCGATCACCACCGCCCGGAACGGCACCTCGCTGGTCGGGGACGACGGCAGATCGGTCGGGCCGGTCGGCGGCTCGGCCGGTTGCAGCGGCGTCTGCTCGGCGGTGTCGACGATGTGCTGGGCGAGCCGGCCCAGCACCTCCTTGTAGGCGTGCTGGAACTTCTGGAGCCGGCAGAGCGCGCTCATGCCGTTCGCCGCGTACGCATCCACGTCGGCGGCCATCGCCACCGCCCGGGCCTGGTCCGGCGCGTGCACCGCGGCGGGCGACGGGATCCACAGGACCGGCAGGATGTTGTCGCCGTCGGCCGGCCGGCCGGCCCGGATCAGCCGTTGCCGGAACCACTCCCGTTCCCGGCGCGAGTCGTCCCGGTTGAGGTAGTCCGGCGAGTACAACGGCACGAACACCTCGGCCTCGGCCAGCGCGGTGCGTTTTCGTTCGGTCCGGTCCTCCGGCGGCCGCACCATGAAGTCGGCGAAGCCCTGCCGGCGTAACCGGTCGCCGGGCCGGCCGTCGATCGCCAGGTTGAGATCGTGGTAGAAGCGGCGGACCCAGTGGTCGCCCGGGGTGCGGTCGTTGTGTGTCGGCGGGGGGACGTAGCTGAGGAAGAAATATGGCGGGCCCGGCAGCGCGGGCCGCTCAGAGGTCACGACGACACGACCGTTCCACGGGAAGTGCGCCTGACCCCCAACCGGTAATGATCACGCGCTGCTCCCCAGTCGACACGATACGGCGTCTATCGATCAGGGTAGAGAGGTTGCGCTCGGGTTACCAGGCTCACCGTCCGATGTGGGCGTCCATCCAGGCGACCGCGACGCGTACCGCACCGGATATCGGCAGCAGCCGGGCCGGTGCGTCCCCTACCGTCCCGTGCCGGGTGAACGCCGCCCGGTCGAGTTCCGCGCCGATCGCGGGAAAAGGGCCCGCATCCAGGTGCGGAGCCTCGAATTCCAGCCGTTCCCGGCGGCCGTCGCGCAGCACGTAGCAGCGGTACGGACGACGAGGCGCCGGGCGGCGTGACCGGTACTCGGCGAGGTGCAGCGCGGTGCATGTCGCATAGCCGACACCGAGCAGCAGCGTCCGGGCGCCGGCCGCCTCCAGGGCGGCGAGCGGGGACCGCTCCCCGAGGTGGGAGTCCAGGTCGTGGACGCGCATCAGCTCCTCCGCCCGCGGCCCCCACGCGCTGAACGACGTCTGCGGGTGCCGGCTGCGGACCGCGCCGGGCAGCCGCCGTACGTGCTCGGCGAACGCGCCGACCCCGAACGACGGCGTGACGGCCGGGTCGAAGCCGGGCATCCGGTCCTCGTACGCCAGGCGTTCCTCGTCGGTCAGCCCGGCGGTCGCGGCGCGGTACGCGGCGCTGCTCACCGAGTTGTCAGGGGTCTGCGCCGGGACCACGACGGTGCCGGACGGACCGACGGCGGCCCGCAGCGCCGCAGCCAGGGTGCCCGCCCCGCCGTCCACCGGTCCGAGGGCGCGCAGGGAGCAGTGCACGAGCACCACGTCACCGGGGCCGAGCCCGAGCGCGCGCAGGTCGGCGGCGAGCGTACCGGCCCGGTACGCGGTCCGGACGGCGGTCACGACGGCCACCCGGACATCGAACGCGCGACCTGCCGGACCAGCCGCGAGCCCGCCGGGGTGAGCGCGTCCGCCCGTTGCAGCGCGCCGATCGCCTCGGCCGTCCAGTCGCGGTACCGGCGGTAGACCGCCTGCGCGCCGTCGACCTGACGGTCGGCCCGGATCCGCCACATGTCGGCCACCGCCGCATGCGCGTAGATGCCGTGCAGGACGGCCTCGGCGGGCCGCGGGTCGGGCCGCCAGCCCACTGTGATGTCGATCGGCCGCGTGCCGTCGACCAGGTCGCAGATGTCCAGCAGCGCGTTCATCTTGCTGTGCTGGAACTCGTGCACGAGCAGCACCGCGAGCGATCCGGCGTCGGTCTCCGTGGCCGCGACACCGCCGAACGCCTGCCGCGCGGTCGACGCCTCGCTGACACCCGCGCCGCTGCGCCGCAGCGGCACCACGGCCCGCAGCCCGGCGCGCAACTCCTCGGCGTGGCCCGGCACCTCGTCCCGGATCACCTGCCACGCCGCCGCGAACGTCTCGGCCCAGCGCGCGGCGCCCGCGTCGTCGAGCCGGTCACCGGCGGGCAGCCGGTGGCAGTCGCGGTGCGGGTCGCCGTCCTCCAGCAGGACGCTCACGTCCGGCGCGGCGAGTACGCGGGTCGGCCACCACCGGGGCGCGTCCCCGGGTGTTCCGGGACGGATCGCCACTGTCACGTCCCCGGCGGCCACCCGTAGCGAACCCGGGCCGGTCTCGACCCGTGCGGCGCCGTCTCCCACCTCGGGCAGCAGCACGGTGCCCACTGTCGGCAGGTGCAGGCGGCCGGACCGCACCGGCACGTCGAGGCGTACCGGGGTGCCGGCGTCGAGCGCGGCGGCGACGGCGAGCGCGCTCAGGTAGTCAGGCCCCTGCCGGGCGCCGGTGCCGCTGCCGGCGAGGCAGTCGACAGCCCACGCCCGCACGTACGGGTGGGCCGCGATCCGGGCGACGGACTCCGGCGCGCCGCGGTCGAGGGCGGTCAGCGCCTCCCAGCCGTCGGCTCCGGCCCCGCCGGCCGGCAGGCGGTCGGCCACTTCGGCGAGCATCGCGCGGACGATGGCGATCTGTGCCTCCACGAGCCGGCCGATGGCGACCCGGTCGCCGGTCAGTGCCGCGAGGCGGTCGATGAAGTCGTCGGGCAGGCCGGCGTCGAGCCGGACGGGTGCTGGTGGGTTCTCGTTCACGTGCACGATCAGCTCTTTCAGATCGGCGCAGTAGACACTCGGATGATCGAAGTGCCCGGCGCCGTACCGGTGGGCGAAGAGTCCGCCGCCGCACTGGTCGACCACCGGGCACCGCCGGCACTCGTCGCTGAGCCCGGCCCGGCCGGAGCGGCGGCGGGTCAGGAGCGGGCTGGCCGCCACGTCGTCGGCCGCGTGCGAGAAGACGGTCATGCCGGTGGCCGGCGCGCCGTCGTACGCGGTCTTGAGCGAGTCCGCCTGCTCCCACTCGCCGTCCGTCTCGACGACCGCCAGGTCGACCGGGTCGAGACCGAGCCACTCGGTGCCGCTGGGTCCGCCCGCGGCGGTGGACAGCAGCGAGTCGAAGAGGCGGACGGAGACCGGTCGGCCGTCCGCCAGCCAGCGGTCGTAGACGGCGCGCAGCCAGCCCGCGTACGCGGTGCCGCCGCCGGCCGGCCGCCACGGCGGGTCGTCCCAGGTGGCGTGCGGGAGCAGGAAGTCGATCCGGGGTGGCTCCTGGGCGAGCAGCGATTCGTACACCGCGATCGGGTCGTTGCGCACGTCCACAGTGCACAGCAGGCCCGAGTAGATCCGCCGGTACGCCGGGCGGCGCAGCAGGCCGAGGGCGCGGAGCACCTGGTCGTAGCTGCCGGCGCCGGACCGGAAGCGCCGGTGCCTGTCGTTGGCGGCACGGTCGCCGTCGAGCGAGACGCCGACCGCGACATCGTGTTCGGCGAGCAGGTCGCAGAGCTGCTCGGAGAGCAGTACGCCGTTGGTCTGCATGCCGAGCCGGAGCCGGGTGACCGGGGCGATGACCCGCCGGAGGTCCGCGAGCACCTCGCCGAGCCGCTCGGCGCCGAGCAGCAGTGGTTCCCCGCCGTGCAGGATCACCGTGACGTCCGGCAGGTCGTGGGCCGCGGCGTGTTCGGCGATCCGCCCGGCCGCGGTCCGGAGCACCTCCGGCGTCATCCGTACCGGGCGGCGCCGCCAGCTCTGGTCGGCGTGTTCGTAGACGTAGCAGTGGTCGCACGCCAGGTCACACCTGGCGTGCACCTTGAGGACGAACTCGGTGAGCGCCGCGCGGGCGGGCCCCGGGGCCATCGCGGATCAGATGAACGACGAGAACTTCGCCGCCGGGATCCGGGTCTGATCGAGGTGAGCCGCCATCACCCGGCGCACGATGGGGGAGATGTCCGCGGCGGAGAGCCGGTCGAGCGGCTCCGCGCGGACCCTGCCCAGCGAGACCGGGGGCTCATCCTGGCGCAAGGGTGCGGTTGTCATGAGTCTTCCTTAGGTTCGTGCACACGCCAGGCGGGGAACAACAAGCAACGGCTCAAAATAAAGGCTCTGTGAGCCGGGCGCTATCGACCCACCGGTGGGAAGCAGTGCATTTTGGACGGTTGCGCGACCGGCGGCTGCTGTGCCGTCGAGGGAGCGACCTGGGGGATCAATATTATGCCCCTTTTTGCCCATCCGACATGATTCCAAAGTCCATACTTTTACAGAAATCGTCCACCTCGACGCGTGCTCGAGGTGGACGACCACTGTCTCCGGCGCTCAGACGGCCGGGCCGCTCCCGGACGGCGTGCCGAGGCGGATGTCGACGTCGGCCGGTTCGGTCATCTGGTCGTACGCCTTGGTCCGGAGCCGGTTGGTCTGCACCTCGCCGTCGAGCAGCGCGGCCCGCAGCGCCTCCGCGTCGCTGATCTCCTTGGCGGTCACCGCGTCGGCCGCTGTCGTGGCGCCCTGCACCACCTCCAGGTGGGTGCCGTCGGTGGGCATCAACTCGGTCCACTTCGCCAGGCAGTACACCCGCTCCGGCACGTCCTGGCACTCGGTGGTCAGCTCGGGCATCTCGTCGCCGGTGCCGAGGTGGCCGGTCCGGTACGTCGTCAGCTCGTCCACGAACGCCGCCAGCTCGTGCTCCACCTGGGGCGCCAGGCTGGTCGCCACCACCTTGCCGAAGATCCACCGCAGCGCGGTCAGCTCCATGCCGGCCCGTACCGGCAGGTAGAGCTTCGCCCAGCTCGCGTTGACGAAGTCGCCGGGGTCGCGCTCCGGGGCGCGGGCGTCGCCGCCGGACCACCAGCCGGGGTACGCCACGAACGACGCGCGCTCCCAGTCGAAGACGCGGTGCCAGAAGTCGATCTCCCACGCCTCGTCCCGCACGCTGGCCGGGAAGTGCGTCTCCACGATCTGCGAGACCATCTCGTTGACCGGCGAGAAGCCGGCCCGCAGCCGCGCCTCGAACTCGTCCCCGGCCGTCTCCGCCGCGGCCAGCGCCTCGTCGCGCCGGTCCTGCCACTCCTGGAGATCGGTCAGGTAGCCCGCGACGAGCGCGTTGTACGCCGCGTCGTCGGCGGTCTGGTCCACCACCGTCGGGGTACGCCGGAATCCGGCGGCGAGCTGCACGTCGGCACCCGGACCCGCCAGCCAGCTCCGGGCGCCGACGTGCACGCGTACGCGCAGCACGGGCCGGCCGTCCGCCTCGGTGACCACCGGCACGCCCACCACCCGGGCGGCGATCGCGTCCGGCGGACGGCGGGTGATCAGCGTGAGGTTCTGCCGGATCGTGTCGATGTCGCCGTCCCACTCCCAGCCGGCGTCGAACGCGACGTCGACGTCGTAGTCGGCGCTCATGTCGCCGGTGAATCCCCACTTGTCGAGCGTGACCACGGGGGAGTACACGACGCGCGTCTCCACCGCGGCGGGCGCGCCACGCGGCGGGCGCTCCGGCTTCACCGGCGCCGGGGGCAGCGCGGCGACCGCGTTGTCGCGGATCCGCTGCCGTCCGCCGATGATCTTCTGGGCGAAGGCGAACGCCGGATCCTTGATCGTGGGGGCCCAGCAGACCCGTGCCCCGTACCGCTCGTGGGCCAGCTCCAGCCGTTGCAGCACCTTGAAGTAGTGCAGGGTGATCGGCGTGGCCCGGTTCGGGTTGCGGACGGTGCGCTTCGAGGAGGACTCCGTACCGGTCTCGCTGACCAGCTTGAAATCGGTCCTGTGCTGGGTGCGGTAGCGCGCCGCGACCTTCGAGGTGGCGGTCCGGCTGTCCTTCACGGCGCGGCGGCTCGTCTCCTGGCTCGCCGCGGTGACGCTGCTGGCGAAGCCGATGGTGTGGCTGGCGTTGAAGGTGCCCCAGACGCCGGTCGGGCTGGTGTACTGGCCGGTGTGGCTCGCGTTGAGCCCCCAGGTGTCGGTGAGCGACTTCTGCCGCTCGAAGCCCTCCTGGAGTTCGGTGGTGAGCGCGCTGGTCAGCTCGACGTCGGTCTGCTGTTCCGACTCGTTCTGCTCCTCCAGGGTCAGCTCGCGCTTGGTGTAGGTGCGCTGCTCCAGCACCGCCTCCTCGCCGGGGGCGAGCGCCAGCGCGTAGACGTGCTCGCCGAGCGCGAAGCCCACCGGCCGGATCCGGGTGCGGTCGAGGAACGCGATGCCCACGTCGGACTGGAGCAGGCCGGCGAGGAACTCCGCCTGCTGGTCGCCGAGGAGCGTCTGGCGTCGCGCCGGCGGCTCCCGGTACGACATGCCCGAGTCGGCGCCGGGCAGCGCCTCGGTGGCGGCGTCCATCTCGTTGGCCTTCCACAGGTCGTAGAGGCCGAGTTCCTTGAGCAGGTGCGGCAGCCGGTCGCCGTCGAGCCCGCCGTAGCGGATCGCCTCGATCAGCGCCTGCTTGACGTAGAACGGCAGGATGGGCGTCTCGCCACCGCCGAAGGTGAGCCGGACCGGTAGGAAGTAGTTGGAGTAGACGTACCGGTCGGAATGCGCGGTGCTGAAACCAAGCGTCGCCGGATCGGCGTCGGCGACGACGACTCTGCCCATCGGTGCTCCTCTACAGCGGCAGTTCGAACAGGGATTGCAGCCCTCGGTACGTCATCTCGTGCGAGGTGACGAAGAATCCGGGGAACAACTGGCTGAGGGCGGCCTGACGGAGGACCGTCTCGCGTACGGCGTGCGTGGTCAGCTCTTCGAGGCCGGCGACGACCTCCGCCGGGACGCCGCCCTTCGCGGCTCGCTGGTACGCCTCCGCGATCGCCTCCCAGCGACCGTCGAACGTCTCCCCGAGGTCGTCGGCGACGGTTCCCCAGGTCTTCTCGAAGCGCTCCAGCTTCGTCGAGGACGTCCAGTCGACGTTCGTGACGCGGGCCGCCTCGGGGTCGACGAGCAGCAGGTCGGAGCGGAGGTCACCGACCGTGGTGGACGCCTTCCACCGGAACCGTTCGGCGAGGTGGGTGGCGAGCGCCTTCTCCGCGCCGGTCGCGGCCGGGTTGCCGGTGAACCCGACGAGCCGCAGCAGCAGATCCCGGTCCGGGTGGCCGAGCAGCATCTGCGCGACCGTCTGGCGCAGCACCGCCTCGGAGCCGCGCAGCGCGGGCGCCAGCTCAGGGTGGGCCGCGCGGACCGCCTCGACCACTGTCGCCAGCGACTTCTCCGCGAACGGCTCCAGGCCGGGCGACCGGCCGACGAGCTGCGTGACCTCGGCCGCCATCCGCCGGTGCACCTGCTGGCCGAGCCGCCACGGTTGCGCCTGCCCGGCCTTGCGCAGCGCGCGGAACTCCTCGTACGCGACGGTCTGGAGTGCCCTGTTGAACGCGGTGGTCAGCCGCTGCTCCAGTTGCCGGGCGATGGCGGCGCGTACGGCGGCGGCCCGGATGTCCCGGGGTGTCTTCGGCGGTTTCAGCTCGCGCAGGTCCTCGACCCGCTTGATGATCTCGTCGAGCGCCTCGGTCAGCTCGGCGCGGGTCGCGGCGCGGCCGGCCGACGAAACCGTCTCCGACATGCTCGCCATCAGCACGGGCCGGCCGTCGAGGCTCACCAGCGCGCCGAGCCGGGTGCCCGCACCGGCGCCGGCGAACGCCTCGGCGTGCGCCGCCTGGTTGAACACGGTCAGTGTGAGTTCGGCGTCGACGAGCAGCGCCCGGCCCTGCCGGAACAGCGCGTCGAGCACCTTCGGGGGGAAGAGCGTCCGCAGCATCGCGAGGCCCACCTGAGGCGTGGCGACGATCGCCGCCCGGCCGATCGCCACCAGCAGCGCGGCCGTCTGCGCGGTCAGCAGGCGCGCCTCCCGGGCGCCCGCGAGCAGCAGCGGTACATACCGGACGGCGGCGCGCACCGCGACGCCGCCGAGCAGCCGGGCGAGCTGCACCAGACCGGTGAGCACCTGGTAGAGGTCGCCGGCGACGCGGCCGAGCAGGCGGCCGGCGGCGAACGGGTCGAGGTCGTCCAGGTGCCTGGCGAACTGGGCGGCCCAGCCGCGCCACAGCGCCAGCAGCCGTTCCGGAACCGTCGTCGGGTCCAGCGCGGCGACGATGCCGGCCAGCGCCTGGCGTACGACTGTGGCCTGGTCGGCGAGGCGCTGCACACCGGCGCGCGGGTCGACTGTGAGCACGATGAGCGTGATGAACTGCTCCTGCTGGAGACGGCCGATCAACTGCACGAGCTTGCCGAGGTCGACCACCACCGTCGCGACGGACTCCCCGACGCCGACGGCGAAGCCGTCCAGGAACAGCTTCGGGTTGATCCCGTTCCAGGCCGCGTAGTGCCGCATCGCGTCGAGCAGCGCGGGGTCGAGGCCGAGCAGGTAGCGACGGAACGTGCCGTCGGAGTCGACGTCGGAGGCGGTCAGGTCGAAGAACGCCTCGGCCAGCCGGAGCTTCGCGAGCATCGAGACCAGGTCCCAGACGTTGTCCGGGGTGATGCGGCCGGTCATCGCGGCCAGCACCCGCTCGCGGGTCATCGACCGCGTGGCGTGTGCGTCCATCCAGTACTTGACCGTCAGCGCGACGAACTCCACCCGTGGATCCTGGGTGCGTGCGCCGAAGACCGCGGCCCGGTCCTCGGCGGACACCCGCGGCACGCTGAACCAGTCCCGGATCATGACGGATTCGTTCGCCGGCTGTCCCAACTCCCCCACCACCCCTCCAGCCGTGTGCACTGTCGGGCCGCGCTGAGGGCGGCGGTAGTGCTGGGTCGAGAAGCTGACATGGCCCCACGGCGTCACGCGCCCGTCGTCCATCGACTGTTACGACTTGACGAACGACGTGTTATCGCTCACAGTCGATGGCGCAGGGCGGCGCCTTCGGCGGCTCACCGGGCGGGCGCGGATGGCCACGTGGCAGGCCGGGTGTGGGATCAGTGCGCTTCGACGAATTGTTAGCGCTCACAACGTGTCTGATCTGAAGGAGGAACATGTTCGCTTTCGGTAGGTCCCCATCGACTGTGTCGCCGCCACGACGGCGCGGATGGCTGCCGCGCGTCGTCGCGACGGGTGCGGCCGCGGTACTCGTCGGCGCCGGCGCCGTGGCGGTCGTGTCCGCGCCCGCCGCCGCCGCGAGCGTCGACACGAACGCCTGGTACGTCCTTGTGAACCGCAACAGCGGCAAGGCGCTCGACGTCTACAACCTGGCCACCAACGACGGCGCGCGGATCGTGCAGTGGTCGCGCAACAACGGCAACCAGCAGCAGTGGCAGTTCGTCGACTCCGGCGGCGGCTACTACCGGCTGAAGTCCCGGCTGTCCGGCAAGGTGCTCGACGTCTACAACTGGTCGACAGCAAACGGCGGCAGCATCGTGCAGTGGTCCGACCTCAACGGGACCAACCAGCAGTTCCGGCTGGCCGACTCCGACAGCGGCTACGTCCGGCTGATCAGCCGCCACAGCAACAAGGTGGTGGAGGTGCAGGGCGCCTCGACCGCCGACGGCGGAAACACCGTGCAGTACGACGACTGGAACGGCGCCAACCAGCAGTGGCAGCTCGTACGGGTGGACGGTGGCGGCGGCAACCCCACCACGCCGCCTCCGACGACGCCGCCTCCGGGTGGCACGTGCAACCTGCCGTCGTCGTACCGGTGGTCCTCGACGGGCGCGTTGGCGCAGCCGCGCTCGGGCTGGGTGTCGTTGAAGGACTTCACTGTGGTGCCGTACAACGGGCAGCATCTGGTGTACGCGACGACGCACGACACCGGCTCGTCGTGGGGGTCGATGAACTTCGGTCTGTTCTCGAACTGGTCGCAGATGGCCTCGGCCAGCCAGAACGCGATGTCGTCGGGGACTGTGGCGCCCACCCTGTTCTACTTCGCGCCGCGCAACATCTGGGTGCTGGCCTACCAGTGGGGACCGACCGCGTTCTCCTACCGCACCTCGAACGACCCGACGAACCCGAACGGGTGGTCGTCGGCGCAGCCGCTGTTCACCGGCAGCATCTCCGGTTCCGGCACCGGCCCGATCGACCAGACCCTGATCGCCGACGACCAGAACATGTACCTGTTCTTCGCCGGTGACAACGGCAAGATCTACCGCTCCAGCATGCCCCTGGGCAACTTCCCCGGCAGCTTCGGCTCCACCTACACCACCATCATGTCGGACTCGACGAACAACCTGTTCGAAGCCGTACAGGTCTACAAACTCCAGGGCCAGACCCGCTACCTGATGATCGTCGAGGCGATCGGCTCCCAGGGTCGCTACTTCCGCTCCTTCACCGCCACCAGCCTCAACGGATCCTGGACGCCGCAGGCGGCCACCGAGTCCAACCCGTTCGCCGGCAAGGCCAACAGCGGCGCCACCTGGACCAACGACATCAGCCACGGCGAACTCATCCGCACCACCGCCGACCAGACCTTCACCGTCGACCCCTGCAACCTCCAGCTGCTCTACCAAGGCCGCTCCCCCAACTCCGGCGGCGACTACGGCCTCCTGCCCTACCGACCCGGACTACTCACCCTCCAGCGCTGAGCGCGTACCCCGAGATCCGGAGAGCCCGGCCCCGTGACCACGCGGGCCGGGCTCTCCGGCCTCTCGCCCGACGGCGATCGTTGCCCTGGAGGCAACGACGGTGGCCCGGTCAGTCGTTGATCGGCACCGTCCCGCCCGGGAGTGTGGAGGTCGTCACCACCTCCCGAGCGAAGGGTTGGGCAGATGTCCTTCCAGGCGTACATCGACGCGATCGAGGACAAGACCGGCAAGACCCCGCGCGTCCTGGTCGACGAGGCCAAGGAGCGCGGCTACGACGCGGCCGACGTCAAGGCGGGCGTGATCGTGGCCTGGCTGAAGGACGAGTACGGCCTCGGCCGGGGACACGCGATGGCTCTGATCCACGTGATCAAGAACGGGCCGAGGATCAGCGCCAAGCACGTCGGCTCCACCGGCTCCCACCGCGACGACAGCGACACGCTGTGGCTGGACGGCAAGGCCGCCCGAGCCTCCGCGTAGCGGCTGTGGACAGCGACGCCTATCGTTCGCCCCATGGGAGCGATCAAGCCGTGGCACCTGTTCGTCCTGACGCTCTGCTGCCTGCTGCCGCTCATCGCGGCAGTGGTGGCGGTGGTGTGGACGCGGCGGAGTCGCCGCTGACCCGTCAGCGGCCGGCGGCGAACTCCTCCACCGCCGTGCAGACCCGCCCGAGCGCCTCGGCCGAGGCCGCCAGCGGCCCGGGCACCATCATCGAGTGGTCGGCGTCGGCGACCTCCACCACGTACGGGGTCAGCCGGCGCGCCACCGCACCGTCCCAGAACCGGTCGCCGGTGCCGCCGGCCAGCAGGAACGGTGCGGTGGCCCGGCCCAGCGGCTCCCGTACCGCGGGGTCGGTCAGCAGCGGCGTCAGCCACACCGCCGGGATGCCCCGGTCGGCGGCGAGCGGCGCGGCGAAACTGCCGAGCGACTTGCCCACGAGCAGATCCACCCCGGCGTCGAGAACCCGATCCAGCTGCTCGGCGACCCACTCCGGCGCGCTGTCGAGCCGCAGCTCGCCCAGCGACCGCCAGGTCACCTCGTGCACCTCGAAACCGAGCCGGCGCAGCGCCTCCCCGATGTAGACGAAGAGCGGTCCCCGGGTGTCGTAGCCCTGTCCCGGTGCGAGTACCGCGCGCCGATCCGCCATGGTCGCCTCCCTTGCGTTCGATCGATGCGTCACGCTAGCCGCTGCATGGATTGCCGGTGACCCCTCGGCCTCACAGCCGTTCCGGGGTACGGATGCCGAGCAGGTCCAGGCCCTGCCGCAGCACCCGCCCGGTCAGGTCGCACAACACGAGCCGGCTCTCCCGCACCGGCCCCCCGGCCCGCAGCACCGGGCAGCGCTCGTAGAACGCGCTGAACGCGACCGCCAGCCGGTGCAGGTAGGCGGTCAGCCGGTGGAACTCCAACCCGCCCGCCACCTCCTCGACCACCGCGGCGAAGCCGACCAGCTCCATGGCGAGCGCCCGCTCGGCCGGCTCGGCGAGCGAGACCTCCGCGTCCGGCCGCGCCGCCGCGCCGGCCCGCCGGAAGATCGACCGGACCCGGGAGTACGCGTACTGGAGGTACGGCGCGGTGTTCCCGTCCAGCGACAGCATCCGCTCCCAGTCCAGCACGTAGTCCTTGTGCCGGTCCCCGGACAGGTCGGCGTACTTGATCGCGCCGACGCCCACCGCGCGCCCCACCTCGGCGGCCTCCGACTCGCCCAGCTCCGGATTGCGCTCCCGGGCCAGCGCGGTGGCCCGCTGGACCGCCTCGGTGAGCAGCCCGGCCAGCTTCACCGACCCGCCGGCCCGGCTGCGCAGCATCCGCCCGTCCGGGCCGAGGATCGAGCCGAACCCGACGTGCTCGGCCCGCGCCGGTGCGGTGAGCCAGCCGGCCTGCGCGGCGACCGCGAACACCATCTCGAAGTGCCGCCGCTGCGGAAGCCCGACCACGTAGAGCAGCCGGGTCGCGCCGAGCGCGCCGGTCCGGTGCCGCAGCGCGGCCAGATCCGTGGCCGGGTAGCCGTACCCGCCGTCGGACTTGCGCACGATCAGCGGCAACGGCTCGCCGTCACGGCCCACCGATCCGGGCGGGAACACGCAGTCCGCGCCGTCGCTGCGCCGCAGCAGCCCGAGCCGGTCCAGCTCCTCGACAGTCGGCGCGAGCTGGTCGTGGTAGCTGCTCTCGCCCCGGAAGTCGTCGCCGGTCAGGGTCACGTCGAGCAGGTCGTACACGGTCAGGAAGTAGCCCTCCGACTGCGTCACCAGCAACCGCCACAGCCGCAGCGTCGCCGGGTCACCGCCCTGCAACGCCACCACCCGCTGCCGCGACCGCTCCCGGAACGCCTCGTCGTCGTCGAACTTCGCCCGCGCCGCCTTGTAGAACCCGTCCAGGTCACCCATTGACAGCTCCTGCGCCGCACCGGCCTCGCCCAGGTCGAGCAGGTGCTCGATCAGCATGCCGAACGGTGTGCCCCAGTCACCGAGGTGGTTGGCGCGCAGCACCCGGTGCCCGAGCCACTCCAGCGTCCGCGCCGCCGCGTCCCCGATCACAGTCGACCGCAGGTGCCCGACGTGCATCTCCTTCGCCACGTTCGGCCCCGAGTAGTCGACCACCACCGTCTCCGGCTCGGCCACCACTGGCACGCCGAGCCGCGGGTCGGCGGCCAGCGCGGACACCAGCCCGCCGAGCGCGTGCCCGGCCACCGTCAGGTTCAGGAAACCCGGGCCGGACACCTCGACCGCCGCGCAGACGTCGGCCAGCGCGGCGCGCTCCCGTACCTCCGCGGCGATCTCCCGCGGCGGCCGGCCGAGCCGCCGGGCCAGGCCCAACGCCGCGTCGGACTGGAAGTCCGCGTGCTGCGAGCGCCGCACGGCCGGGTCCACCGGCACGCCGGCCACCGCCGCGAACGCCGGCGCCAGCCGGTCGGTGAGCAACCTTTCAAGATCCATGAGTACGCCGATCTCGCTGTGGATCCGCCGCGGATCACCTGACGGGAACGCGACGGCGGAGCGAGGACGATCGATGACGACCGGCGGCTCGATCCGCCGGTCGCAGGAGGGGAAGGCTCAGCGCAGGCGGTCGCGGGACCGCCGGCGTCGCAGCGCGCCGAGCCGGACGTCGGAGGACGTCATCGGGTACGCGTGCGAGCTGGCCACGTCGGCAGCGTAACCGGCCGGTCCGGGGTCGGCGCAAGCGCGTACCCCGGACCGGCTCGTGGTCAGGCCGAGGTGGCGACGGCCTTGCGGTAGCGCTCGGCCCGGCGCCGCACCTGGGTGTACGCGCTGCTCAGGCCCATCGCCCGGCGGACCTCGACGAGCGTGCGGCGCACCTGCTCGCGGGTCCGCTCGGTGCCGGTGACGATCAGCTCGTCGACCAGGCCGGGCTGCGCCTCGAAGCGGACCCGGCGCTCCCGGATCGGGTCCAGGAACCGGTTGAGCGCCGTCGCCAGCGCCTCCTTGACCTCCACGTCACCGACCCGGCCGGCCCGGTAGCGGGCCTTGAGGTCGGCCACCTGCTCCCGGTCCGGATTGAAGATGTCGTGGTACTCGAAGACCGGGTTCCCCTCGACGGTGCCGGGCACGTCGGCGCGGACCCGATTCGGGTCGGTGTACATCCCCATCACCTTGCGGCGCACCGTCGCCGCGTCGTCGGAGAGCGCGATCGCGTTCCCCTTGCTCTTGCTCATCTTCCCGGCGCCGTCCGTCCCGACCAGCGTGGGCGTCTCCGACATGAGCATGTCGGGCACCGGGAAGACCTCGCCGTAGAGGTGGTTGAACCGGCGGGCGATCTCCCGGGTCACCTCGACGTGCGCGGCGTTGTCCTTTCCGACCGGCACGACCTGGCCCTTGACGCAGAGGATGTCGGCGGCCTGGAGCACCGGGTAGCCGAGCAGGCCGTACGGCATCTCGTCCTTGCCGGCGTCCCGGGTCATCTCCTTCAACGACGGCACCCGTTCCAGCCGGGGCACAGTGATGAGGTTCTGGAACAGCGTGTTCAGGTCGCCGACCTCGGGGATCGCGGACTGGAGGTAGAACGTCGCCCGTTCCGGCTCCACCCCGGCGGCGAGGATGTCGGTGACCATCTCGCGGGCGTTGTGGGCGACCTGCTCGATGTCCGCGCGGCTGTTGCGGGTGGTGAGCATGTGCAGGTCGGCGATGATGAAGAAGCTCTCGTAGCGCTGGTGCAGCCGCACCCGGTTGGCGATGCTGCCCACGTAGTGGCCGAGGTGCAGCCGCCCGGTCGGGCGGTCACCGGTGAGCATGCGTGCAGAGGACATGGTCGTACGCCTTTCGTGCCGTTCGCTGGCGGGGAGACGCGACCCGGGTGTCACCCAGGTCGGTGGAGCGGGCTCGTCAGAACGAGCGCCGCCATCGCCCGCCGGCGCGGAAACGGAGTCCGCCGGCACGGAGTACGTCGAGGATCTGCTCCCGGCCGTCGACAGCGTGGCCCGGGAGACCGCTGCGGGTCTCCGGGAGGCAGCTGCGCGGCCGGACCATGACTGACACGGTAACCGCTCACCGGCCTGCTCCGCTGCCTCCTGCCGCGCTTACTGCTGTCGATAGCTCTCCGTGTAGTAGCTGCCGACCCGATCCCGGTACTCGGGGTGGGCGAAGTGGTCCCTGTCGAACGCCGGCGACTCCTTCACCTGCTCCCGGGTGCGGTCCACGTGCACGACGCGGTCCAGGTGGTCGACCTGCGCCACCGTGCCGGCCGGCAGCAGCACCTTCTTGCCGAAGATCCACGGACCGGTGTCCACCACCAGGTACCGCGCGTCCGCATCCTCGTTCGCCTCGTCGATGGAGCCGATCCGCCCGTCCGTCGCCTCGACCCGGTAGCCGGTGAGGTCGATCGGCGTACCCGGGCCGGGGGCGTCCAGGCCGTCGTCCGCCTCGCCGGCGCGCTGTACCGGCACGTCTCCGGGCCGGGTCTGGTCGTACCCTCCGGCCAGGGCGGACGGATCCCGCCAGGTCCACGGGTTGAACGGCTGCATCGGTGGCACCTCCGTCGAATCGGCTCGACAGAACAGTGCCCCGGCGGCGGGAACGGAAACGCCTGCTGCGCCCACCGCTGGCCTGACCTGGGCGGACGGCGCGCTGGCATACTGGCCGACCATGGTCCTGTCACGTGGTTGGTCGCTGTTCCTGGTCGCCGTCGGCGTCTGGACGTGGGCGATCTGGCCGAGGTTCGCGGTCGCCATCTGGAACGACGAGCGCGCCTGGTCGGCCGGCGTCGTCGGCGAGGGCAGCCCGACCGGCTTCCTGTGGGTGCACGCCCTGCTGATCGCCGCCTCCCTGGCCATCGGCACGACTGTGGGAGTCCTGGGCATCCGCGCCTACCGGGCCGCCCGCCGCCCGTCTCCCTCCTCGCCCTCCGCCCCGCGCTCGCCCCGGTGATCAAGGAGTTTGTGTCCGCTGGGGACGCCGTTCGTGACGCGAACTCCTTGATCGCGGGCGCTTGTGGACGGGTGTGACGCGCGCCGCTACCCCTCGATTTGACGTTCAAACCCGCAGACGCGTAACTTTCTCTCTGCCAGCGCGGAACGGGGCAAACGGGACGAAAGCCCGGGAGCACCGAACAGGGCTGGCACCGGGTCCGACCGAGGCTTTCGGCCTTGCGAGGACGCGGTCCGGGCGAGGCCCGCCGAAACGCCGCAGGGCGGATTTGGCGGAGCGGAACCGACCGGGTAAGGTTGTCGACCGGCAGGGCACCGGGCGAGCTTGCGGGAAACCGCAGCGGCCGGCCTGCCAAATCCGATGATCATCGCAGCAGGTGACTGCTGCGCGTGCTCAGCGGTGCCAACCCGTACGAAGCCTGACAGACCGGGACACACGGTTTGACACGGCAGAGACGGTGAGGTAACGTAGTAAAAGTGCCCGGCGCGAGAGCGGCGGGTGGTTGAACGAAATGCCCCGGCTGGGGGTTCCGCTGGTGGCGGTGCTTCTGGTTGGTGTGTGGTTGTTCTTTGAGAACTCAACAGGGTGCTTGTAAAGCCAGTGCCAATTGTTTTATACCCCGTACTGGTGGCCGTTCTTTGGGATGGTTGCTGGTTGGGATTCCTTTGGCAACACTTTTGTTGCCAGGTTATGCTGTTCGACAAGTTTTTGTTGGAGAGTTTGATCCTGGCTCAGGACGAACGCTGGCGGCGTGCTTAACACATGCAAGTCGAGCG